>NZ_LKGQ01000025.1:0-53230 GCF_001401785.1 Pseudoalteromonas sp. P1-16-1b
TAGCTGATAGCTGATAGCTGATAGCTGATAGCTGATAGCTGATAGCTGATAGCTGATAGCTGATAGCTGATAGCTGATAGCTGATAGCTAGTTCTTAACCATCACTAGTAATTGTAGCAATCAGCTCGCTCAATACCTGCTCAGCTTTGTCAGTTTCTACTTGGCAAGTACCGGCATTTAAATGGCCGCCGCCACCGTATTTAAGGCATAACTCGCCAACATTAGTATTTGAGCTGCGATTGGTGATTGATTTACCAATGGCGTACACCACGTTTTGCTTTTTAAGCCCCCACATTTTATGAATTGAGATATTACACTCGGGGAACATGGCATAAATAACAAAGCGATTAGTGGCGTAAATGGTTTCTTCTTCGGTTAAATTAAGGACCACTAAGTTGTCGTGTACTGATGAGCAGCGGTCTATTTGCTCTTTAGCTTGTGCGTTGTGCTCGTGATATAAAGCAACACGCTCGGCAACATCTTCCATTGCTAGTATTTGTTCTATGCTGTGATCTTTACAGGCGTCAATTAACTTCATCATTAACTGGTAATTAGAAATTTTGAATTCACGAAAACGGCCAAGCCCTGTGCGCGCATCCATAATAAAGTTCATCAGCACCCAATCTGTTGGGTTTAAAATTTCGTCTTTTGAAAATTGTGCAGAGTCCCCTTTATCAACCGCTTCCATCATATCAGTTGAAATATTAGGAAACTTCTCTGCGCCACCATAATAGTCATAAACAACGCGTGCTGCAGAGGGCGCATCTGGGTCAATAATATGGTTTTTTATATCGCTTTCGTTACGAACGGTTTCACTTAAGTGATGATCAAATGCAATATGACAACCGGCAACATAGGGGAGGTTAGTGGTAATGTCGTTGCTGGTAATGGCTATTTTACCGTCTTGCATATCTTTTGGATGCACAAATAAAATATCGTCGATTAAATCTAAATCTTTAAGTAATACGGCACACACTAGGCCGTCAAAATCGCTTCGAGTGACAAGTCTATATTTATTATTGCTCATTTTCGGTCCATTTTTGTTTGTTTATTAATCTGAGTGTAGCAGTTTAAACTCCATTTTATATACCAGTTTTTAACATAAAAAAAGCCAAAACAATGGTTTTGGCTTTGAGTAGCAAGTGTGTATTAGTGATGTGTTATGCGCCTGGGCCACATTCCATACAATGGTTAATAATGTCTGGGCCAAATTTTAATTTAGCGTTTAAATCACGTAGTGCAGTGCGTAGGCCTTCTTCAATAACAGGGTGATAAAAAGGCATATCAAGCATTTGTGGTACAGTCATTTTGTTTTGTACAGCCCATGCTAATAAATGAGCAATGTGCTCTGCTTGAGGGCCAATAAATTCAGCACCTAAAAATAAGCCGGTGCCGTGCTCGGCATACACACGCATGTGGCCTTTGTTTTTTAGCATAACGCGGCTACGGCCTTGGTTTTCAAAGCTGACTTCGCCTATTTCAAAGCAGTCACAGCTTCCTAATCGTTCGCTAATTTCTTTAAAGCTTTCACCAACCATAGCTATCTGTGGGTCACTAAATACGGCGGCAATTTTAGCTCTACGTAAACCCGCACGTACATGAGGGTAGCGGCCTGCGTTTTGCCCTGCGATTGTTCCTTGATCGGATGCTTCGTGAAGCAAAGGGATCATGTTACTAGCATCGCCAGCAATAAATATGTGGGAGTTGCCACATTGCATAGTGTGGGCATCAGCGAGTGGTACGCCACGTTCATCAAGCTCTATGCCGGTGTTTTCTAACCCTAGTTTATCGGTGTTAGGTACTCGCCCGGTTGCAGCCAGAACATAGTCAAACTGCTCGGTGTGTTTAACACCTTGTTTGTCGGTATAGGTTAGCTCTGCTTTATTACCTACTTGTTTCATATCTGAAACGTTTGAGTCGGTATCAACATAAAATTCTTCTGCGAATACGGTATTAGCGTAATCTTTAACTACTGGGTCGGTTAATGGGCCTATGGCACCACCTACACCAAAGAGTTTTACCTTTACCCCTAATCTATGCAACGCTTGGCCAATTTCAAGGCCTATAACGCCTGGGCCAAATACGGCTACTGATTCTGGTAAATCATCCCAGTCGAATACATCGTCATTAATAATCAGTCGGTCGCCAAAGTTATTAAATACGCCAGGGTAAGATGGGCGTGAACCTGTTGCTATTACAAAGCGTTTAGCAGTGATAATGGTGTGCTCATCTATTTGCACGCGGTTGGCGTCTAAAAACTGTGCATAGCCACGAATTTTATCTGCGCTAGGTATTTCATCTACGGCTTCTACTACGAATCCTGCAAAGCGATCGCGCTCACTTTTAACTCGTGCCATAACGGCTTTACCGTCAATAACCGGTTTTGAGCTGTGAACTCCAAAGGCAGGTGCCATTTCTATTGAGTGCGCGGCTTCTGCTGCAGCAATCAATAACTTACTTGGCATGCAACCAACACGTGCGCAGGTTGTACCGTATGGGCCTGATTCAATCATAAGTACGTTTTGAGTAAATTGTTTTGCATTACGGTAGGCACTTAAACCAGCAGTACCTGCACCTATAACAACAACGTCGGTTTGCAATTCTTTCATAGTGTTTTTCCTTTAATAAACAGGGGCGTTGCAGCCCCTGTTTTATTTACTTAATTAAGCAAAGTATTTTTCTAAATCGTCTGAGCCGCCAATGTGCTTACCGCCAATAAATACTTGTGGTACGGTTTCACGGCCCGATACCGCTTTAAGGCTGGTAAGTGATGCGCCAGCACCCATTACGATTTCTTCAAAAGCAAAGCCTTTAGCTGTAAGTAGCTCTTTTGCTTTTTTACAGAAAGGGCAGCCAGGCTTAGTAAATAGAGTAACCGCCTCTGGTTTTACTTGAGTTGGGTTGATGTAATCAAGCATAGTGTCGGCGTCTGATACTTCAAACGGGTCGCCTGGTAAATCTGGTTCGATGAACATCTTCTCTACTACGCCATCTTTAACCAGCATAGAGTATCTCCAGCTGCGCTTACCAAAACCTAAATCGTTTTTATCAACTAGCATACCCATGCCGTCAGTAAATTCGCCGTTACCATCTGGTAGTAAGGTAATGTTTTGCGCTTCTTGATGTTCAGCCCATGCGTTCATTACAAAGGTATCGTTTACTGATACACAAACAATGTCGTCAACGCCATTTTGTTTAAGTACACCAGCTAACTCGTTGTAGCGTGGTAGGTGAGTTGATGAACACGTTGGTGTAAATGCACCAGGTAGTGAAAACACAACGACTGTTTTGCCTTTAAAAATGTCATCAGTAGTTACTGATTTCCATTCGTCGTTTTGACGCGTTGCAAATGTAACGTTAGGGATTGTTTGACCTTCAATATTGTTTAACATGTTTTTAGTTCCTCTTGATTTGTTGATAGCCATTATGGCGAACAATTAAATATAGTTCCAATCGTTTGTTTGTATTAAACTGATAGGTATAAGCTATCAGGTTGGATGTGAATATGAACTTAAAAGATTTAGAATATGTAAAAGCCGTTGCGCATTTTAAACATTTTCGCAAAGCAGCCGACGCTTGCTTTGTAAGCCAGCCCACCTTGAGTGGGCAAATTAAAAAGCTAGAACAAGAATTAGGGGTTATCTTATTTGACCGTTCAACTAAGCACGTTACCTTAACAACCCAAGGTGAACGTTTGTTGACACAAATCACTCTTATATTAGAACAAACTCAAATATTAAAAGAACTGGCTGCTACTTCTAACCAACCGTTACAGGGCAAGCTGAGTATTGGTATTATTCCTACTATTGCCCCGTATTTACTACCTACACTGCTTACATCAATGAAAGCGGCATTTACTCAAAGTCAGTTTTCGTTTATTGAAATGCAAACTTCTACCATTTTAGCTGCGCTAGACAGTGGCGAGGTGGATTTTGCAATTTTAGCGGATGTACCTGAGCTAAAAAATTACCATACTATTAATATATATAAAGAAGACTTTTTAGTTGCGGTATCTGCTGATAACGCTTTAGCTGTAAATAAAAAGGTAGCACTGCAAGATCTTCAAGGTAGTAACCTATTAATGTTAAGTGATGGCCATTGCTTTAAAGATCAAGCCCAGCAGTTTTGTTTTTCGGCAGGAGTGGATGTTTCTAGCCAGTATCAAGGTAATAGCTTAGAAACCTTATTAGCGCTGGTGGCGATGGACGATGGGGTTACGTTTGTGCCAAAACTTGCTGCAATCCCTCGAGAGGGAATTCATTATTTGCCTATTTTTCCTAATCAGCAACGTAATATTGTATTGGCCTGTCGAAAGCACTACCCGCATTTATCTGGGGTTGAGCAGTTAGCAGATTGGTTAAGCGCTCACGATAATTTAAAAGTTAAGCTAACCCAAGCACTTTAGGGCGTTGCAACTTCCACAATATCGTTAATTTGTACGCCCGGTAAAGGCTGATCATTAATACTAACGGCAATGGCGCTGTGCTGATATAGCTGCTCTACACGAATACGGTTCAAAGTGGTTATAGTATGCGGCATGGTGTTGCCTTGCGCGTCTGTTAAATAATTATGATGAGCAATACTCAGTTGTTGGCCTTTTTCTAAGCCATGTGCCTTTCCTAAGTTAATGACGAGTTTATTATTTTCCATGTGCAAAATTTTGCCTTGGGTGGGTAGGCACGCCATGGCTGCTTGCAAATCGTAACTTAGGGTTTGGTTTATCTCACTAATACTTTGACCAAAAGGTGACTGCCAAAAACGATTACTGTTTACATCAATAATAGCTGTTTTTTCAAATGGCCAGATAGCTTGGCTTTGATAGCTTTGTTGCCACAAGGGCTCATAAGTAGTGCCATTAAATAAACTAAACTCTATTTGGTAGTGGCGCTGATAGCTTTCATCTTGCCAAAATGCATAGTCGCTATTGAGTTTATCGCTGGTGGATAAACTGGTAATTTGGCTCAGTAGCACATATTGTGCGTTACTGCGCGATGAAATTTCCTCTAACTGGCTGTTAGAGTAGTCATGTTGTTGATTAAAATAGGTATCGACTTTTATCGCTTTATTGAAATAGGCAACCGGTATAGCACTCATTTTTGATTTTTGCAGTGACGTGTAGATGTTTTTGCTTACTGCTTTATTAATGTCAAATATTTGACCCATTCTCGCTTGTTCGCGATTTGTTAATTGACTTTGCGTCACAGCTATAAATTTATTGAAGTTGCTTTGCGGGCATTGCTCGGTTTGTGCAAAAATATCTAGGCGTAAGGTAATCGCAAATTCATCATTGCTGCGGTTTTCGCTAACGAGCTCTATTTTTTGAATTTCGCCTTGGCTACTTATTTTTAGCTGATCTTGGGTTAAAACACCATCAACAAGTGTTTGCACCGAGCTCACCCGCGCACCAGAGAATACAAGGGCTTGGGTAATCGCATCTTTTATTGCAGCGGCCTTTGCACCGGGAATGTCGCTATTTTGAATAACCGCATGGCCTGTAGACTCATACCACTGAGCGTGGGTAAAAGGTGAAAACGTTAATACAGCAGTGGTGCTTAATCCTGCCAATACTGCTTTTAAAAACGACTTCATACTCTTACTCCAATTAAACGTTAGCGTTAATGAGTCTCAGCAAGTAATGTACCACTATTATTTGTTGTTACAGAATATAGATATCACTGGCATTAAACGTGCATAACTGAGTTTAATTAGTTTTTAAAGGCCCTGTATGATGCGAGTAATGCCATTAATGATCACATTAGGCTGCTTAACGTTAAGCGGTTGTAGCAATATATTTGATAAGCACGTTGAATATAAATATGTTGAGCCAAATAATTACCCTGTATTAAAAGCAATAGGGTACGCGCCCATTAGTTTGCAGTCGGGAAGTAATGACACTCAAAAACAGCTTATGGCGATTAAGGCCTCAAAGCTCGAGGCTTATCGTGAACTAACCGAACAAGTATACGGGCAAAAAATTACCGCAGGTACAACGGTTGCAGGCTCGGTTGCCCAAGATGATTATTTACAAAGCAAAGTACAAGGTATTATTAAAGGCGCACAAATTATAAAAACCTATGCCGTTAATGATATGTATATAACCGAGCTTGAGCTTAATATGAAACGCGTGCACGACTTGTACATAGGTGAGATAAAGCCACGGGAAGTGAAAAAAGTCACTTATTACTAAGCGACAAATTATTACCCATAAAAAAACGCCTAAACGAATTATCGTTTAGGCGTTTTTTTATGGGTATTTTTTTAGGCTTTTAGGTTACGCACAATACTGTTATCGGTATTTACAACGCTACCAGCTTGGTCGTAGGTCATTGATGAAGGTGCACCAATTAAAATACCTTTTAGCTGCTTTACACTTAACTGTGCCTGGTGCGCTGCATGAGCATTAACTTCATTTTGTTTTTGACATTGCTCAAGCTTAGTTCTGGTTAGCTTTATTAAGTCAGCGTTTTCATCTGTTTGCTGATCATTACTGGCAATCAGTTTACTGAGTTCTTTATCTAGGGTGCTTATGCTGGTTAAAAAAGACATTTTTTGTTGGGCAATTTCTTTTAAACCTTCGCCTCTTCGTGAGGCAATAGCATCAAGTTCTTGAGTAAGAAGCTCACTCAAGGTTGTTAAACAATTTATTTGTTCGTTTAGTTTAATCGTAATTAAACTATTGTGATCAGCCATAAACATTAAACTCGAAGTCTGCTAAATTTTTGGCAAGTTTCTCACTGTCTATTTGATACTTGCCTTCGGTAATCGCTTTTTTAAGCTCAGCAACTTTGTTGCTGTCAAAACCAGAAGACTGCTCTGCTTTTTCTTGTAAAGATTTTAATTGCTTGGCCTGCGGTGTTAAGCTCACCGAATCGCTTGCAGCTTTAGGTGAAGGCGTTTGCGCAGCTTGTGTATTTGCATTATCTCTTTTTAAATCAACTTTTTGCTGTTGAGTGTTTGTTAAAACACCAGGCTGTTGATTTGATTTGTTTACTTGACCGACCATGATAAAAACCCGTTTATTACCCAACTGATGCCTTTATATCGGCATTTACTAAAGATACTTTAGCATAAATTTACATTAAATATTTACCTGCACAGACTCTACACCATCTACTCGCGCATTTAAAACTTTACCTGTTTTTTTGTTTTCAACTCGTACTTGTTCACCTAAGGTTCCATCCTCTAATGCAACACCCGTGGTTTTTACTCTTAACCCTTTAATATTGGCAAAAATATTGACAGAGTCGCCTTTGCAAACCATACAAATTTGATTGAGTAGTACAGGCATACCTTCACGAATATTACGTTTACTGCGGCTACCAATAAGTTGCGCAGGATCATCAAGATACTGAACACGTATAAAGTGCGCAGGGCGCATATCAATACTTAAATGGGATGGAGTAATCACTTCACCTCGTGCTAAATTGGTAGTAGCAACTACAACAGGTGCTGATTCAGTGATTCTCACATGAACGTATTGTGCCCAGTTGTCACTATCGTTACATTTTATTTGAATGGTGACCTGACGATTAAATGGGGGCTCACTTGGCGTTACTAGCTCTAGCTCAGAGTTACACTGGCGATCGGGTATGCGGGTATCTAGCGGTAACGCGCTAAACTGTATTTTGTTGTCATTTGTAGTTACTGCTTTTTGAGCAACATAAGATACAGCCATTTCCTGTAGTGATTCTTTACTAAATACTTGAGCCTTCAGTGGCAAAGTGAAGCAGAGGCTAGCAAGAAAATAAAAAACACTGTATCTTCTGGTTTTTTTTAACAAACTCATAATGTTTCGACTATGCTTATGGTTGCAAACAGGGTATAAATATTTTGCGTCAGAATTTAGACGCCCCCGTTGTGTTATGACGCTTTATTAATTGAAAGCAATTATCGTTCCTTATATTTGTTTTCTTAGGAGATTTAAATGGCCGGTATTTTAGACTCAGTAAACCAACGTACTCAGTTGGTTGGGCAAAACCGCTTAGAGTTATTGTTATTTAAGCTTAACGGACGTCAGCGCTTTGGCATTAATGTGTTTAAGGTAAGAGAAGTTCTTCAATGCCCGCCATTAACCAGCATGCCAAAATCTAACGCTTACATTCGTGGTGTAGCACATATCCGTGGCCAAACAATCTCGGTAATTGACTTATCAATGGCAGTAGGTGGTCGTCCTATTAAAAGCATAGAAGATGGCTTTATTATTATTGCAGAATATAACCGTACAGTGCAGGGCTTTTTAGTTGGTGGTGTTGAGCGGATTGTTAATATGAACTGGGAAAAAATAATGCCACCGCCATCAGGAGCGGGCCGCTATTCTTATTTAACTGCCGTGACTGAAATTGAAAATGAGCTGGTTGAAATACTCGACGTAGAAAAGATCCTAAACGAAATTTGTCCTGTCAATACTACCGTGAGTGATGATGTTGCCTCGCAAGGTAATATACAAAAAGACTTAGGCGAAAGAATTGTATTTATTGCCGATGATTCGGCCGTGGCACGAAATCAGGTTAAACGAGCGTTAGAACCTTTAGGTGTAACTACTGAACTTGCTAAAAATGGTAAAGAAGCTTTAATAAGACTAAAAGAAATTGCAGAGCTTGATTGTGTTAACGATATTACAGAGCGAGTAGGGTTACTTATTTCAGATGTAGAAATGCCAGAAATGGATGGTTATACGCTCACTGCAGAAATTAAAGCAGATCCCAAACTTGCACCATTGCATGTGATTTTACACACATCGTTAAGTGGTGTGTTCAACCAAGCAATGATTGAAAAAGTAGGGGCTGACGATTTTATTGCAAAATTTAATCCAGACGAGCTTGCTACAGCCGTTAATAAGTGGGTTCATTGTGATTAATAAACATAGGTGTTATTGATTTGACTAATAAAGATTTGCAGCAAACAGAATACGATCAATTTCGCTTATTTTTAGAACAACAGTGCGGTATTGTTTTAGGTGAAAATAAGCAGTATTTGGTTAAAAGTCGCTTGGCACCATTAATGTCTCGATTTAATGTTGAATCGTTATCTGAACTGGTTAGCAAAACACTTGGCGTGCATGAGCGTCAATTGCGCGCTGCTGTTGTTGATGCCATGACAACCAACGAAACATTGTGGTTTAGAGATCAATACCCATTTGAGTTGCTCAAAACCAGATTATTCCCTGAATTTAAAGCGTTAAATAGGCCATTAAAAATATGGTCTGCTGCGAGCTCTTCAGGGCAAGAACCTTATTCAATTGCTATGTCGGTTGCTGAGTTTCAATCAAGTAGTCCTGGTGTTTTAAAAATGGGTGCACAAATAGTGGGTACTGACATCTCAAATACCATGCTGGATATGTGTAAACACGCCGAATATGATGCATTGGCACTGGCTCGCGGGCTATCTGCTGAGCGTCGTAAGAAGTTTTTTAAAGATAGCGGCAATGGTATGGCACAAGTGGTTGACTCATTGAAAAAGCAAGTGAGCTTTAGGCATTTAAATTTACTCGACTCGTACGCTTTGATGGGTAAGTTCGATATTATATTTTGCCGTAATGTTTTAATTTATTTTTCACCTGAGGTGAAAGCCAAAATAATTGCACAATTTTCTCAAGCACTTAACCCTAAGGGGTATTTATTTTTAGGTGCGTCGGAATCTATGTCTGGTTTGAGTACCGAATTTGATATGGTGCGTTGTAACCCCGGGATTATTTACCAAAAAAAATAACTACCGTTTACACCCCCCCCCCTCCTAAAAACGGCGCTATAGCGTCGTTTTTTGTTTTTATCGTCACTATTTTCATTGCTGGCTTACTTATTGCTTTATTGGTACTAAGTCAATTTTTTGGAGATAGTTATGGCTATCAGTTTTGATAAAGCATTAGGCGTGCATCCGCATGCGATGTTAATCCGTTCGCAAAGAGCAGAAATGCTCGCTACTAATATCGCAAATGCTGATACGCCCGGCTATAAAGCAAAAGATATCGACTTTGCCTCAGCATTAAAAACGGCAAAGTCTAACCAACTAAGCGGCAATACGATGGTAAGAACCAACGAAAAACACATTGCCGGTGGTACCCGTAGTGTAGGTGGAAATGAACTATTTCGTACGCCAAATCAAACAGATACAGGTGATGGTAACTCTGTTGATATACAAGTGGAACGGAACTTGTATACACAGAATGCTATGGAGTATCAGGCCAGTGTCCAGTTTCTTAATGGTAAATTTAAAGGCCTGAAAAAAGCCCTCGGTAGTCAAGGAGCCTAATTATGAGTTTATATAATGTGTTTGATATTGCAGGTTCGGGTATGAGCGCGCAAAACGTGCGATTAAATACCACCGCAAGTAATATCTCTAATGCCAATACAATTAGCTCTTCACAAAATGAAACGTACCGAGCGCGACAACCTGTATTTGCTGCGGAGCTAACAAAAGCGTCAGCGTCAGCAAGCAACCCACAGGGCTCTGCCGTTGGTGTGAAAGTGTTAGGAGTGGTTGAGAGTGATAAACCACTACAAATTGAATATAACCCAAACCACCCGAGTGCGGATGAAAATGGTTACATTTATAAACCCAACGTGAATGTTGTTGAGGAGATGGCAAATATGATTTCTGCGTCTCGCTCTTATCAGACAAATGTTCAAGTTGCTGATGCAGCTAAGCAAATGTTAAGTAAAACACTGCTGTTAGGTCAGCGGTAACTGAGGGTAGCTCATGAGTAACGATATTAGTACTTCTTCATCCTACATGGACTCTTTACGTTGGCAAGATAAGCAAGTGCCACAAAAAGAGGATAGTGATGCGTTAACCCAAGAAGATTTCTTTTCGTTGTTAACACAGCAGTTGTCATATCAAGATCCCAGCAAACCAGCTGATAACGATCAGATGATTGCACAAATGACAAACTTTACCATGGCTGAAGGAATATCAAATTTAAACTCTAATTTTGAGTCTTTAGCCGCGTCGATGACATCAAATTCGGCATTGCAAGCATCAACACTGGTTGGCAAACAAGCGCTGTTGGAATCGAATACACTTGAGCTTAATGAGTCGGGTGAATCAAGAGGTTCTGTTGTAGCTGAAAAGCCAGTCGATAGTTTAATGATCCGCATTGAAGATGCATCCGGGCAGTTGGTTAAAACTATAGATTTAGGCACTCAGCCCGCAGGAGCCATTCGCTTTGCATGGGATGGTAAAAATGAAGCGGGTGAACGGCTACCACCTGGTGAATACAACATCAAAGCAGAAGGTAGCACAAATGGGGAATTTTCAAGCCTTCCATTAGCTACATTCAAAAATATTGAAAGTGTTAATATTAATGGCTCAAGCGGCATTATTATTAACACAAAAGAAGGTGCGGTTAGGCTGACTGATGTCGCAGAAATCGCGTAATAGATTTTATGTATTTTTTAGCCATCGGGCTAAATACTTTTAGGTTAGAGGTTAATTATGAGCTTCAATATTGCATTAACAGGCCTTGCTGCCGCACAAAAAGATTTAGATGTTACCGCCAATAACATTGCCAACGTAAATACCACGGGCTTTAAAGAGTCTCGCGCTGAATTTGCTGATGTATACGCATCTTCGGTATTTAGCGCAGGTAAAACGAAAAATGGTGATGGTGTGCAAACCACCATGGTTGCTCAGCAGTTTCATCAAGGGTCGCTGCAGTTTACTAATAACTCACTGGATTTAGCGATCACAGGTGAGGGTTACTTTGCAACAAGTAATGACTTAGGCTCTTTAGATTTTAGTTATACTCGCGCAGGTGCGTTTAAGCTTAATAAAGACAACTTTGTAGTTGATGCTAAAGGAAACTTCTTACAGAGTTTTCCGGTGAATGAGGTTACAGGCAGTACCACTTCGGTTAGTTTAAGTACATCTTCTGCATTGCAAATACCTGATTCATCAGGCTCTCCGCGCTCTACTTCAAACGTATATACGTCGTTCAATGTTGATTCGCGTGACGATGTTATAGCTGTGCCATTTGATGCAACAGATGGCACTACTTATAACTCTTCGACTTCAACCACAGTTTACGACTCACTAGGTGAGCCGCATGTAATGCAGTTTTATTTTGTTAAAACTGCACCAAACGAATGGCAAGTGCATGGTACATTGGATCAAAAACCGTTTGATGCTACCGGTGCCGCAACGGCAACTCCAAGCCCACTTAGTACGTTTGGATTTAACGCAAGCGGTACGCCAGAAACAACCAATGGCGCACCTATTACAGGAAGTACCTTTGATGATGTAAATTTAAATACTGCTAACTTTTCAGGATTATTAACCAACGGTGCACAGTTTAATGACATTGCAATTCAGTGGCGCGACGAGGCAGGTACTGCAGGTAAAATACCTACTCAATATGCAAATCGATTTGAAGTAAAAGCACTTGAGCAAGATGGTGCGACAGTGGGTCGCTTAGCGGGTATTGACATTGGTACTGATGGAAAAGTCGTTGCATCGTACAGTAATGGCGACACTTCATATTTGGGTCAAGTAGCCATGGTTAGATTTGCAAACTCACAAGGTTTACAACAGGTGGGTGATACTTCATGGAAAAAAAGTTTAACCTCAGGTGAGCCTATAGCAGGAGAACCGGGAACAGGAACTTTAGGCAAAGTCAATTCTTCAGCGCTCGAGCAATCAAATACAAACTTAACCACAGAGCTGGTTGATTTGATTAGTGCGCAGCGTAACTTCCAAGCAAACTCTCGTGCGCTTGAAGTGAATTCAACGCTTCAACAAAATATCTTACAGATCCGATAATCATATTTTGATTTATAAAGGCTGCTTAATGCAGCCTTTTTTATTCCTCTCTTATAATCTTATTTATGCTTTAATTTAATCTGGCACTTATATTGCATTTACCCATATATAGATTTCTTAATGAGTCGATGTTATGGATAAAATGGTCTACATAGCGGCATCTGGCGCTAAACAAAGCATGCAAGGGCTTGCTCTTAAAGCCAATAATTTGGCAAATGCGAATACCACTGGGTTTAAATCTGATTTTGCGCAAGCGCGATCAATGCAGGCTTTCGGTGAAGGTTTGCCGACTCGTGTTTTTGCTATGCAAGAGCGCCCAGGATCTAACATGACATCGGGCGGTATTGTGGAAACAGGTCGCAGCCTTGATATCGCTATGAGCGATAACGCCTGGCTGAGTGTTCAGGATGCCTCTGGTAATGAAGCCTATACAAAAGTGGGCTCGTTAAATATCACTGCTGAAGGTATGTTGACTACCAGCGACGGTCGTCAAGTTATTGGCGAAGGTGGGCCTGTCATATTACCTGTACCGATTGAAAAAATTGAATTTAGCAAAGATGGCACTATTCAAGTTCGCCCTCAAGGTGCACCGGCTAACTTTTTAGAAGAAGTTGATCGCCTAAAAGTGGTTGATGCAAACAACGCCACGCTTGAGAAGGGTAACGATGGCTTATTTAGAGCTAAACCAGGCCAAATAGTTGAAACATCAGCCAATGTACAAGTATTAGGTGGCACATTAGAAAAATCGAATGTAAACCCAGTACATGAAATGGTCGATATGATCAGTCACCAACGCCAATTTGAATTACAAGTAAAACTGATGAAAACAGCTGAAGAGATTGACGAACGTCAAGAACAGCTGATGCGCATCGTTTAACTTTAACGTGAGGATATTATTATGAATCCAGCATTATGGATAAGTAAAACAGGGCTTGACGCTCAACAAACTGATATATCGGTTATATCAAATAACTTAGCGAACGCCAGTACAGTAGGTTACAAAAAAAGCCGCGCTATTTTTGAAGACTTGCTTTACCAAAATATTAATCAACCAGGCGGTCGCTCATCGCAAGACACCGAAATGCCGTCAGGCTTAATGCTTGGTGCGGGTACTAAGGTAGTGGCTAACCAAAAAAACTTTTCGCAAGGTAATATGCTCACTACTGAAAATTCATTAGATTGGATGATTTCTGGTCCTGGGTTTTTTGAAGTACTGCAACCAGATGGCAATATTGCATATTCGCGAAACGGCCAATTTACTACTGACGGTGACGGGCGTGTTGTGACCTCGGGTGCTGGTTATGTTGTTCAGCCTGAAATGAATGTACCTGACGATGCACAGTCGATCACCGTATCTCAAGATGGTGAAGTGTCAGTTCGCGTAAAAGGTCAGGCCGAAAACGTGGTTATTGGTCAGATCACGATTAGTGATTTTATTAATCCGTCGGGCCTTGAGCCTATAGGGCAAAACTTATATACCGAAACCGCGGTAAGTGGTGCGCCTGTTCAAGGTAATCCGGGTGTTGAAGGTTTAGGTACGATTATTCAAGGTTCACTTGAAACATCAAATGTAAATGTGACCGAAGAGTTAGTTAATTTGATTGAAACGCAGCGCGTTTATGAGATGAACTCAAAAGTTATCTCAGCCGTTGATGAAATGATGAGTTATATCAATCAACAGTTATAGTTTTGGGGGATTGTATGCGTAATATTATGTTATTTACAGTAGGAACTTTACTATTAAGTGGTTGTGTAGCTACACAAAATAATGAGGTAGTACAAGACGATCCCTATTATGCACCTATGTATCCAGAGCCTAATATGGAGCCAGTAGTCGCAACCGGCTCTTTGTTCAGTACTCAATTATCGAATGATCTTTATGCCGATAAAAAAGCACTGCGAACAGGCGATATCATTACTGTTAAATTACAAGAGTCGACCCAAGCGACTAAAGCAGCTAAAACAGAAACAGATAAAGAAACCGATGCCAGCCTCGACCCTGTTATTGGCTTAGGTGGTTTACCGGTAAATATTGGTGGCGATAGCATTCAATTTGGTATTGGCAGTGACTCCTCATTTAAAGGTGACTCAAAATCGAATCAATCAAACAGCTTAGTTGGCGATATTTCGGTTAACGTGATGCGAGTACTACCAAATGGTAATTTAGTGATTCGCGGTGAAAAATGGCTAACGTTAAACACCGGTGAAGAATTTATTCGCCTAGAAGGGTTAGTGCGCCCGCAAGATGTCAATGCTGATAATACTGTTGAGTCTAATCGAATTGCGAATGCGCGTATTCAATATTCAGGTAAGGGTCAAACTCAAGAGGCACAAAGCCCGGGTTGGTTAACGCGTTTCTTTAGCAGCTCATTGTTTCCCTTTTAGAGGACATTCGACATGAATGGTTTTAAAGTTTTTTGTTTTATGGTGCTACTAGGCTGGCAATTTACTGCCAGTGCTGAGCGAATTAAAGATGTGTCTATGGTCGAAGGGGTGCGCTCAAACCAATTAGTCGGGTATGGATTGGTAGTGGGTTTACCGGGAACTGGTGAGCAAAGCCGTTTTACCGAGCAAAGCTTTAAAGGCATGCTCAATAGTTTTGGTATTACGTTACCAGCTAGTTTAAAGCCAAAAATTAAAAATGTTGCAGCGGTTGCTGTTCATGCTGAACTCCCGCCATTTAGAAAGCCAGGGCAGACTATTGATATAACCGTATCATCGATTGGCAGTGCAGGCAGCTTGCGCGGTGGCACATTATTACAAACATTCTTAAAAGGGGTTGATGGTAATGTTTACGCCATCGCTCAAGGCAGTTTAATTGTAGGTGGCCTAGGTGCTGAGGGGCTTGATGGCAGTCGCGTTGTAATTAATACGCCAACGGTAGGACGCGTGCCAAATGGTGCAACCGTTGAGCGTGCTGTTAAAAGCCCATTTATGCAAAATGACTATATTACTTTTAATTTAAACCGCCCTGATTTTACTACTGCTAAACGTTTAGAGAAAACCATTAATGATTTAATTGGTCCAAATAGCGCTCAAGCACTCGATGCAGCCTCTATTCGCGTTATTGCCCCACGTGATGCCTCGCAGCGCGTATCGTATTTATCAACTCTTGAAAACTTAGAGTTTAAACCAGCGGATACTTCGGCAAAAATAATTGTTAACTCACGTACCGGCACCATTGTTATAGGTAAAAATGTAAAATTACAACCTGCGGCAATTACCCACGGTGGTTTAACAGTAACGATTGCGGAACAACAAAATGTAGCGCAGCCAAATCCTTTAGCAGAGGGTGAAACCGTGGTTACTCAGCAAAGTATTATTGATGTTAATCAAGATGATTCACGCGCTTTTGTATTTGACCCTGGTGTAAGTCTTGATGACTTAGTACGTGCAATTAATGAAGTAGGAGCTGCCCCGGGTGATTTAATGGCTATTCTTGAAGCGCTCAAAGAAGCCGGTGCAATTAACGGTCAGCTTGTTGTAATTTAGTTTTATAAGACTCTAAGCCCTAGGGCCTAGGGTCTTTAACCCTTAACCTTTCACCCTTAACCTTTCATCGCTACTCTTCTTTTGGCTCAATTATTGCATTGCTTTAGATATTATTAATTATTGTGTCAAAAAGCTGATGGAAACAAATCATCTAGATAAACAAAACTTTTTTGATTTAGGCAACTTAGACTCTTTGCGTCGAGATGCTCTAAACAGCGGTGATGCATCAACCGATGCATCTAAAGCGGCGTTAAAAAAAGCAGCGGCACAATTTGAAGCTATTTTCACCCAAATGCTGCTTAAAAGTATGCGCAAAGCCAATGAAGCTTTCGAAGATAAAGAAAGCCCGTTTAATGCTAGTGGCGTGAAGTTTTTTGAAGAAATGCACGACCAACAGATGGCTACCGAGCTTTCATCAAATGGCTCTTTGGGTCTTGCAGATTTAATTGTGCAGCAATTATCGCCAGATGGAAAAAACTTTATGCCAGGCTCTGTTCTTCGCACAAAGTCAGATTTCTTTAGTGACCAACGTGCGGGTGGCACCTTACCTCATCAAGAAAACCAAAAGGTCACTGAAAAAGTACCGCTCGTTGATTCAGCTGAAAAAAGTGAACAAAACATAGCGTCTGGCACATTTGAAAATGCTGAGGAGTTTGTAAGCACCGTGTGGGAACACGCAAAAACAGCGGCTAAAAAAATTGGTTTAAATCCGGCGGTTATGGTCGCACAAGCAGCATTAGAAACTGGCTGGGGTAAACATATTATTAGTAAAGGTGATGGAAATAGCTCAAACAATTTATTCAATATTAAGTCAGATAAAAGTTGGCAGGGTGAAAAGGCCAGTAAAGTCACTTTAGAGTTTGAGCAAGGTGCTGCTGTTAAAAAGCAAGCAAGCTTTAGATCGTATGATTCGATAAAAGATAGCGTGAATGATTTTGTGGATTTTTTAACACAGAACCCGCGCTATCAAGATGCATTAAACAATACGGCAAAGCCGCATAAATTTTTAGACTCTTTACAGAAAGCTGGTTATGCAACCGATCCTAACTATGCAGACAAAATAAAAAGAGTGCTGAACAGTAACGAATTGAAGAATATCGCCACAAGCGTGATCCGCCAGGGAGTAGAGTAACATGTCGTTTAATTTATTAAACATTGCTAATTCAGGAATAAGAGCAAACTCTGAGTTATTGCAAACGACAAGTAAAAACATTGCAAATGTTAATACCGAAGGGTATGTACGTGAGCGCACCGAATTTACCACCATGATTGATAATCAGGTAGGCCGTGGTCAAACGTATCGTTTATTGAATGAGTTTGCGCAAAAGCAATTAAACCGAGATACTTCAAATAAAAGCTTTTTTGATCAATTTGTTAGTGAAGCGAGTCGGGTTGATCAAATTTTTTCAGAAAAATCAAACAGCTTATCAACTAGTATCAACTCAATGTTTAATAACGTGCAAGAAGCTCTTAATCAACCTTCATCAACAGTTGCGCGTTCGTTGGTGATGAGTGATGCGCAAAACCTGATTGATCAAATGGATCGACTAGCAGGTATCGTTTCAGAGCAAAAAGCAGTGGTTAATGAGCAATTAGAAATTTTTTCAGAAGAGGCGAATACGTTAATCGAAAGTATTAGTTCGTTAAATCAAGAAATTGCGGGTGTTCATGGTACTAAAAACGAAGCCGATGCGAGCTCAGCTTACAATGAGCGTGATAAAGCAATACGTGATTTATCTGAGCTGATTGATATAGAAACACTTGATGGCCCTAATGGTGAAAAACAAGTGTTTATGGGAACAGGTGAAGCGGTTGTTATGCAAAATGGGGCATTTAACTTATTTTCGATCAGTGGCGATCCTGATACTAATTTTAAAGAGCTACGCTTAGATGTAAATGGCGGTAAGGCTGTGCCACTAGATATAGACCCTACTAAACTCAAAGGTAAAATTGGCGGTTTATTGGCATTTAGAGACGATATTTTGGTGCCTGCACAAAATCAAATAGGCCAGATGGGTATTGCGCTTGCTGATTCGTTTAATCAGCAAAACCGTTTAGGTATGGATGCAAACGGTGAGCTCGGAGGGGATATTTTTGATATCCCAACGGTCAGTGCTTTTGTTTATCAAGCAAACACCGGAGCAGCTAATATGTCAGCAACCGTTGAGGCAGGTAAAGGCAGTGAACTGCCAGCCAGTGACTTTGTGATTACATATACAGGTAATCCTAACGAAGTAAGTATTCAGCCAATTGATAATAAAGGTGAACCTTTAGGCACAGCCTCTTTAGCAACTATCCCACCCAGTGGCATTATCGATTCAGCAGCTATCACCAGCGGGGAGTCGTTTGGTTTAGAGCTAAACGTAACCGGAGCCGGTAATGTCGGTGACCAATTTCAGGTAAAACTTAATAGTGGCGCGGCAGGTAATATATCGCTGACAACAGGTCGGGGCGAAGACATTGCATTGGCCTCTCCAATTAGAACAGCAGACGGCCTTGATAATACAGGCACAGGCAGTATTTCACCGGGTAATGTGAGCGATGTAACTACTGGCAGTTTTAGTAATCCTTTGGATTTAGCAAATGGCCCTATAAGCATTGTTAAAACAGCCAATGCTAACGAATATCAACTTACTGATGGTAATGGCACAACTACGTTTACGGTTACACCGCCTGCTAACAATATACTCGCTCAAGCCGGGCCACCATACGATGGTTATGGCTTTGATTTTAATATTGAAGGCGTACCAGCAACGGGCGATACCTTTAATTTAGAATTTAATGAAGGCGGTTTTGATGATAACCGCAATGGTCAAAAACTTGCTGACTTACAAAACACCGATTTAGTACGTCAAAATGTAGTGGCGAGCGCCTCAGCTGATAATCATAAAACGTTGAATCAAGCCTATGCTGGGTTAGTAACCGATGTTGGTGTAGTAACCAGTCAAGCAAAAACCAACGGGGCTGCATTCGACGCTTTAGCACAACAATCAGAAGCCTGGTACGAATCGTTGTCGGGCGTAAACTTAGATGAAGAGGCGGCTAATTTGCTGCGTTTCCAGCAATCTTATGCTGCATCAGCTCAAGTATTAACTGCAGCGAGAGCTATTTTTGACACCTTATTGAGTGCGGCGAGGTAATTATGCGTTTATCAAATAATTTAATGTATCAAAGTCAAATTAATAAAATTTTAGATAATCAACAGGGCGTTGCAGGCGCTTTAGAGCGAGCAAACACAGGTCAAAAGTATTTGAGTACCTCTGAAAACCCAGCTGCTATATCGCAAGGGATGTTGTACACCAATAAAATAGAAACCAATGAGCAGTTAACTAAAAATATAAAGCAGCTAAATGGTCGCTTATCAACCGAAGAAAGCATACTTAAAGGTATGAACGACACTATTTTAGAGGCGCAAATGCTAACCATACGAGCGGGCAATGGTTCGTTAGGTCAAAGTGATTTGGCTTCAGTTGCCAGTGAACTAAAAGAATTGCAAAAATCGCTGCTTAACTTAATGAATAGTCAATCAGAAGGGGGGAAATACCTATTCTCTGGCTATCAAGACGATATTCAAACCTATACATTTAATAGCACTAATGGCAAATACGAATACCAAGGCGATCAAGGCCAGCATGAAGTGACGATCGCAAAAGGGGTTGAGATCAAGTCAAGTGATAATGGTTTTAATGTATTTGAACGAGTTGATGCACGTCTTGATGTCGTGTCGAATGATGGATCGCCATCAGGCGGCATTACCGCAGGGACTGTTTATGTTGAAAACCAAGGCGAGTTTGATCGCTTTCATAAAGATAATTATAACTCAGACCCAGATCCGCTTATTTCTCCAACGATCAATACCTATAACGTTAATGTTATCCCTGGTGCAACGCCTTCAGCGCCTGATCAATATGAAATATTACGCGATGGTAATCCTCTAGTACCACCTGTTACTGGTGAAGTAACCGATGAGCCGATTGAATTTGCCGGTATGGAAATTCAACTTGAAGGTGTAGCCCCCGGCCAACTTGATTTTACCCTTGAAAAGCCAGGTAAAGAAAATGTACTTAATACGCTGGAAGATCTGATCACTAGTCTAAATAATGAACAACTTGATGGAGCGCAAATTAACCAAGCGTTATCGGATGGGTTAATTCAGCTTAAAAATGCCAGTGAGCAAATTGTGTTTACTCAGGCTGGTCTTGGTGGGCGTATGAACGTGGTGGAGCGTGTGACCGATTCAAACAGTGCTTTAGATATTAATAATCAAGACAACAGAGCGAGCTTAATTGAAATTGATCCTGCTGCAGCCATTAGTGAACTCGCGAAACAGGAGGCAGGTTTAGACAGATCGATGGCGACTTTTGGTCGCTTGGCTAAACTTTCATTATTCGATTATTTATAAATACCATCCAAGGCAGGTTATTACTTTAACAAAAATAGGTAATAACTTGCCTTAACAAGGCGGCAAAAAACTGTCACCCCTTTTTTCTCTTCTGTCAAAAAAACGCTAGCCCTCAATTTAAAGCCGCAATAAACCCAATTTAGTTGTTATAAAACAGGGGTTTAACTTTTTTTTGTTAGTTGGCACAACTAATGCATTTAGCTAGTCATAGAAAGTGTGGTTTTGCTTAAATATTTTGAACCACATTCTGATTGAAACTAGGAGATGGTAAAATGGCTTTAAGCGTAAATACAAATGTTGCATCACTTAATGGGCAACGCAATCTATCTAAATCTAGCATGGCACTTGAAACCTCAATGCAGAGACTATCATCTGGTTTGCGTATTAATAGCGCAAAAGACGATGCTGCAGGTTTACAAATTGCCAACCGACTAACTTCTCAGGTTAATGGCCTAACGGTTGCTCAGCGTAATGCCAACGATGGTATTTCAATGGCGCAAACCGCTGAGGGTGCGATGCAAGAGTCTGCAAACATCTTACAACGTATGCGTGACTTATCACTGCAATCAGCGAATGGTTCAAACAGTGCAGTTGACCGTGCATCCCTGCAAAAAGAAGTGGCAGCCCTGCAACAAGAGCTCACTCGAATTGCAGATACTACTAAATTTGGTGGCACCAGCTTACTTGACGGTACATTTGGTACTAAACAGTTTCAGGTAGGTGCTAATGCCAATGAAACCATTAATGTAAGCTTACGTAATGTTGCTGCCGATGCCATTGGTTCTAATGAAATTGATGGGCCAGGCACTGTATTTGGTGTAGTTGCCGCAGGCAGTATGGCCGCTAACGAAGTTGTCGCTGCTGGTTCACTAAATATTAATGGTACTGATGTGGCTTTCGGGGCCAATGATGGCGCCGATGGGGTTGCTAATAAGATTAATTCAGCCGCGTCAGGCGTTACAGCCGAGGCTCGCTTAGAGGTAGTTATTGGTGGAGTAACAAACCTTGATAATGCAACAATTAATATTGGTGATGATAACTATGATTTAGGCACATATGGTGGCGAAATGGCTCGTTTAGCTGAAGATATGGTTGCTGATGGTTATGATGCAGTTTACGACTCTGATGCTGGAACGATTACGCTAAAAGCAACGGGTGTTGATGGTATTGAATCTGTTATGGATGCAGGTACTCCAGCTGGTGGATTAACGTTTGACGGAACTGCTGCAGCTACAGCGGCGGCTTCAAAAACGTCAGAAATTAATTTGTCATCACCAAATAAAATTGGTATCTCAAATGATGGTTCAGCGAATGAGCTAGAGATGTTTAATGGCGCATTGAGTGAGTTATCATCGGTTGAAGCGATAGATATTAGTGGTACAACTAGTGAGGGGGCTCAATCGGCAATTCAAACAATTGATGCTGCATTGGCGCAAATAGATACTCAGCGTGCCGATTTAGGTGCGGTGCAAAACCGTTTTGGCTTTACTATTGCCAACCTTGCTAACGTATCTGAAAACGTGTCAGCTTCGCGTAGCCGTATTCAAGATACCGATTACGCGCTTGAAACCGCAACGTTAACTAAAAACCAAATCATGCAACAAGCCGGTACTACTATTTTGTCTCAGGCAAACCAGTTACCACAGGCCGCATTAAGTCTTTTAGGTGGCTAATACCCGCTAACTATAAAAGAGCCAAGCGATATTGCTTGGCTTTTTTGTTTGTATTTCAATCAACTAAAAGTTTTTATTATTTTTTTAAAAAAAAAGCTAAAGGTAATTTTATAACGGCCGTTAACTTAATTAGAACGGAGCTTGAACAGATTTTTATTGTGATGGCTCTTGGTTAAAATCAATTAGTTACATTACGAAAGTAATCAGGAGTTATAACATGGCTTTATCAGTAAATACTAACGTTGCATCACTAAATGCACAAAGAAATTTATCAAAATCTAGCGATGCGTTAGGTACATCAATGCAACGCCTTTCATCTGGTATGAAAATCAATAGCGCGAAAGATGATGCGGCAGGTCTACAAATTGCTAACCGTCTTTCTTCACAAATTAATGGTTTAGGTGTTGCTCAGCGTAACGCTAACGATGGTATCTCAATGTCGCAAACTGCTGAGGGTGCGATGCAAGAGTCATCAAACATCTTACAACGTATGCGTGATCTATCTCTACAATCAGCAAATGGTTCAAACGATGCTAACGCTCGTGCGGCACTACAAAAAGAAGTTGGTGCATTACAGCAAGAGCTTACTCGTATCGCTGAAACGACTAAATTTGGTGGTACAAGCTTACTAGATGGTTCGTTCGGTACTAAACAATTCCAAGTAGGTTCAAACGCTAACGAAACAATTAACGTAACTTTGCGTGATGTATCAGCAGATGCGCTTGGTGCAAATGAAATTGATGGTGCTGGTTCTGTATTTGGCGCAGTAGCTGCAGCTGGTGACATGGCTACAAATGAAGCTATAACAGCAGGCACACTAAATATTAATGGTGTCGATGTTACTCTTGGGGCTAATGATGGTGCTGATGGTGCTGCAGCAAAAATAAATGCTGCTGCTACAGGCGTAGTTGCTGAAGCTCGCTTAGAAGTAACTATTGCTGGTATCACTAATACAGATAACGCAACAATCAATGTTGGCGATGACAACTATGATTTAGGTACCTACGGTGGTGATATGGCTCGCTTAGCTGAGGATATGGTTGCCGATGGGTATGATGCAGTTTACGATTCTGATGCTGGTGAAATTACACTTAAAGCAACAGGTGTGGATGGTATTGAATCTGTTATGGATGCAGGTACTCCAGCTGGTGGTTTAACATTTGATGGAGTAACTGCATCTACAGCAACGGCTTCAAAAACATCAGAAATAAACTTATCATCACCGAACAAAATTGGTATTTCTAATGATGGAACTGCCGATGAAACTGAATTATTTAGTGCTTCTACAAGCTCTTTGACATCAGTTGAAACTATTGATATTTCTGGGGCAACAAGTCAAGGTGCACAAGATGCAATTCAAACAATTGATGCGGCGCTTGCGCAAATTGATGCACAACGAGCAGACTTAGGTGCGGTTCAAAACCGTTTTGGCTTCACTATTGCTAACCTTTCAAACGTATCAGAAAACGTGTCGGCTTCTAAAAGTCGTATCGAAGATACAGATTATGCTGCAGAAACAGCTAAACTAACTAAGAACCAGATTATGCAACAGGCTGGTACAACAATCTTAGCTCAGTCTAACCAGTTACCACAGGCAGCACTTAGCTTATTAGGTTAATTTAACAATAAGCTCTATACTTAACTACTAAGGAAGGGGCAACCCTTCCTTTCTTGTATAGGTATAAAGCTTTATATCGCTTTATAGTAGGAGCGAATTATGGAAACGCAAAGTTTAAATCTAAATATCAGCTCAGCGCAAAAAGGTGAGGTTACCTCAAGTTACCAAACCCCATCACAAGTTAAGCAAAATGCTGATGAACAAAAGAATACACCCATCACCACCACTGCAAGTAATAGTGAAGTTTCTGAAACAGAGTTATCACCTGAAAAACTAGAGAAGGTGGTACAGCAATTGCAGGACTTTATGGGCGAAATGAACCGTAGTCTACAGTTTAAAGTGGATGAGGATTCTGGCCGTAATGTTATTAAGGTGATTGATAAAGAAAGTGGTGATTTAGTTAAGCAGTATCCTTCTGAAGAAGTGTTAGGAATTGTTGCTAAATTAGCGGAAGCCACTGGCGTGTTAGTTGATTTTAAAGTTTAGTTTGAGCAATTTAAGAGGGTAAGTATTATGGCTATTTCATTTACAGGTATAGGTTCAGGGCTTCAAGTTAATGAAATTGTAACTGCTTTAGTGAATGCTGAAAAAAGCCCTTACCAAGCTCGAGTAACTAAACAGCAAGCAAACTTTACTACCGATATATCTGCAGTAGGTACCCTAAAAGCCTCTTTGGAAGAGCTTAATGGTTCACTAGAATCATTGGGTGACATCGAAAACTTTCAAAAGCGCACTATCAGTGGCAGTGACGACTTTGTTTCTTTAAGCTCTGAAAAAAACGCGCAAACCAATAATTACTCGATTAAAGTTAATAGTTTGGCTGAGAACCATAAGCTAACATCAAATGCTATAGCTGGCGATGAAGCGGTGGGAGAGGGTAAGCTCACGATTAGTTCTGGCTCTAACAGTTTTGACATAAATGTGTCAGACACAGCAAAGCTGGCTGATATACGTGACGCGATTAATAATTCTACCGATAACGACTCAGTTAATGCTACTATTATTACCGATGATACGGGGCAGCGATTAGTGTTATCAAGTAAAGAAACCGGCGCAGAAAACGCAATAAAAATTGTAGTTGATGATGTCGGTGATGGTGATAATACAGACTTGTCTGGCTTGTCTCGTCTTGCGTATGATAGTGATACAACATCAACAACGTATGCTGAAAACTTAAACGAAGTAACAGCAGCGACGGATGCTTCAATTACGATTGACGGAACGCTTGTGGCCTCAAGCAGTACCAATGAGTTTAAAGATGTTATTGAAGGCGTTACCATTAATGCTAAAAAAACTCACAATGCAGACGATGATTTAAGTAAAGCAACTATCACTGAAAATAATAATAATGTTGCTGCTGGATTAAAGTCGTTTGTAGAGAAGTTTAATGCATTTATTGATTTATCAAATCAGCTCGGTCGCTCTAGCGCTGAAGAGGGCGTTGGTGCACTTGCGGGTGATTCATTACTTAGAGGCTCTGTAAACCAAGTACGCTCGATGTTAACATCTGAATTTAGCACGGGTAATGGTAATACCGACTTTTTAGCTAACTTTGGTATTAGAACTGAGCGCTCAGGTAAGTTAAGTATTGATTCTGACGCTCTTAAAGCTGCCGTAGAAAGTGATCCACAAGCTATCCAAACGTTTTTTGTTGGCGAAAATGACGGTGATGGTTTTGTTGGCCAGTTAGATACTGTTATTAAAGGTTATACGGCCTCTGATGGTATTATTAGTTCACGTATTGAAGGGCGTGAAACACAACTCGATAAGCTACAAGATGAAGTTGATGCATTTAATAGCCGAATGAAAAAGTATGAAGAGCGACTATATAGCCAATACAATGCCATGGATATATTAGTTGCTAACCTAAACTCGACAGGAAGTTACTTGCAGCAACAATTAGCTAACCTACCGGGTGTGGCTAAAAAGTCTAGCTAAATAGCATTGTTTAGTAAATAAAGCCTGGCTTGTTAGTCAGGTTTTTTTATACCTGTTCGCTTATTGGTAATTAACAACGCTTGGTTTATAGTGAACTTTCAGGCTATAAAAATACAGAGTGATAAATCAATTAATCACTCTGTAAAGGGGAATAAAATAGGGGGTTAGCTAAGGCAAGCAGTGTTTTTAAATATTAGATTTATACTTATTTACAGCTTTTTTATTTTTTTGATTACCAACTATTTTAACCGCTAATAGTTGCTTTTGATTATCTATTTTAACAGATAGCTGTTCTATTAGGTTAATTAAAAACTCAAGTTCAGTGGCTGAATAATGAGTTTTTTCTCTAGAAAGTGAGCTACTTATGTGAATATCAAGTTTATTATGAATATTCAGCGCTTGCTCAATATCCCAATCTTCTGAGTCAGCAATCAAACTTACTAGCTCATTGCAATATGCTCGAGTCTCACTATCTTTAACTTGTGAGCTTGTAACCTGCTTTAAAACCATTATGACTGTGGTTCTCTTTGTTCGAATGGAATTGCTTCCCAACCTGATTTAATCTCTTTAATTAAGGTGATTACTTCATCAATTTTATCAATGTTATTTTCAAGGTTCGCGGTTAATAAGCTGCGCTGACAGTAATCGTACAAAGAGTCTAAGTTAGTTGATACTTCATTATTGTGTTCAAAATTTAATACTTGCTGCAAAGCACCAAGTAGCACAATACAATCAGAGATTGCGTTGCCTTTTTTTTCTAACTCTTTACGTTCAATAAACCCTTTAGCAGCTGATAACTTACCAACAATATTAACAAACACGAGTTTGACTTGATCATAAGGCGTCATTTCTTTAACGCTGCTAACTGTAATTTGACGGTATTTATTGATTGATGCGTGCGCCATAGGTAATTCCTTAAATTTTAATTACATGTGTAGAACCTTAAGCAAGTTTAGTTCCAACATAAGTTTGACTATTACTTATCGGCCAAAACAGTCACACCTTTAAGTAATAATAGCAGTTTTTATGAGTTTCTTCTGTGTGAAATCGTATCATTTCCAATGGCAAAAATGTGTTAGGTAATTCATCCTAAGTGGGTAGTCCGTTATAAATAGTTAAAGAGTTATTAGTTATAAAGTATTGACTTTTCAGGCGGTGTGTCTGTTTTTTGGCGTTAATGTCAAAAAATCGCCGCTATTACTTGCATCCAAATCCAACTGGCTTACAATTTGATTAATAAAACAAATTAGTGAAATAAATGGCTCGCTAAAAATGATCTTAATTTTAGATAATAATAATAATCGCTCTATTGGATTATATGCATCGCTTACTTTTATTGGTGAGGCGGTACAGTTGCAAACAGAAGCTGACTTTGAGCAGGCATGTAGTCACTATCAAAATAAAGAATGTATTGTGGTATTAGGGGCGTTGCAGTCTTTAGATCATGAAAGTTTAATTAAACGATACCCAACATTTCCTTTTTTATTGATTGGTGAAACGCTCAAACCGCTACTGAGTCTCGCCAATGTTGTTGGACTAATTTGTGAGCCATTTACTCATGAAGTTACCACTCAGTTACTACATGATTGCCAGCAATATCAGCGTATGCTGCCTCATGAGCATCAACATAATAAAGAAAAAAGCACCTTTGATGGACTTGTAGGTGAAACCAAAGCCGTAAAAGATTTACGCTTTTTAATTACTCAAGTTGCTAAAACCGATGCCAACGTGCTTATTTTAGGTGAGTCGGGCACGGGTAAAGAAGTGGTTGCTCGTAATGTGCATCTGCTTTCTAAGCGTAACAAAGGCCCATTTGTACCAGTAAACTGTGGGGCAATTCCTGCGGAGTTATTAGAAAGTGAACTATTTGGCCATGAAAAAGGTGCATTTACCGGGGCTATTTCAGCACGTAAAGGCCGGTTTGAATTGGCGCAAGGTGGCACGCTATTTTTAGATGAAATAGGGGATATGCCGCTGCAAATGCAGGTTAAGTTACTGCGAGTACTACAAGAGCGTAGCTATGAGCGCGTTGGCGGTACCAAAGCGATTCAAGCCGATGTACGTGTTATTGCTGCAACCCACCGCGACCTTGAAAGCATGATTGAAAAAGGCTCATTCCGAGAAGATTTATACTATCGCTTAAATGTTTTTCCTATTGAGAGTCCATCACTTGCTCAACGTGCAGAAGACATCCCTTTGCTACTTAAAGAGCTAATGCGCCGTGTAAATGAACAAAGCGGTACTACGGCTAAGTTTACAGAGCGTGCTATTGATAGTTTAAAAGAGCATTCTTGGCCGGGTAATATTCGTGAGCTTGCGAACCTAGTTGAGCGTATGGTTATTATGTTCCCTGACAAGGTGGTGGATGTTCCTGACTTACCTAACAAATACCGCTACATTGAAGTTGAAGCCTATGAGCCACAGTATCCAGAAGAACTGATGGAGCGTGATGCGTTTAATGATATTTTTAGCGGCGGATTTAGTGAAGACGAAATAGACCTTGAAGATGATTTTGCTCAAACGGCACCGGGTTTATTGCCCGATGAAGGTATTGAGCTTAAGGAGTACTTAGCTGAGCTTGAAATTAACTTAATCACCCAGGCATTAGAGCGCTTTGATTACGTTGTTGCCCGTGCTGCTGAAGTACTTGGCGTAAGGCGAACCACACTGGTCGAAAAAATGAAAAAATATAACTTGTCTAGGGATTAAGAGCAAAGTGCAGGCGTTATATTTTAGGTTTTAGGTTTTAGGTTAGAAAAGCTAAACACTACGTTTAATGCAAACTCTGTGCTATACTTTTCAGCGGATTTACCTCGCGTCTCGTAACCCGAAACCCGCCCTTAGCCTAACTTTTTAACTTCTTCCTTCCTAAAACAATTATTACTATGATCGTTAACCATTCCACAGGCCTGCATGTAGGCATACACTGTGGTTGGGCCTAAAAATTTAAAGCCACGCTTTTTTAAATCCTTCGCAAATAGCGTCGATGCCTCAGTAACTGCAGGGTAGTCGGCCAGTGTTTCTAGATCGTTTACCTGAGGTTTATTACCAACAAATCGCCACTGATAATCACTAAAACTGCCAAACTCTTCTTGAATAGTAATAAAGCATTTTGCGTTATTAATTGTTGCGACAATTTTTAAGCGGTTGCGAACTATGCCCGCATTTTGCATTAATTTTTCTATGTCGTGTTCAGTAAAGGCCGCTACTTTGCGTACATCAAAATTGGCAAAGGCATTTTTATAATTCTCACGCTTTTTTAATATGGTATACCAGCTGAGTCCTGCTTGTGCCGATTCTAATGTTAAAAACTCAAAAAGTAGTTGATCGTCATACACAGGGACGCCCCATTCATGATCATGATAATCCACATAGTCAGGTTTTGTTGTATCTAACCATGGGCAACGGCACTGAATCTCTTTATTCATGCATTTTCCTTTGCGCGTCATTTTTACGACACGTATTTTTACGGTTTAATCTATTGAATTTACTGGTAAATAATTTTGGTACATATTGTGCATTGGCTACTGTGTCTACATTATTTTAGAGAGTTGATTATGGCCCTTGCAAGTGTGCTAAAACCCCAGTTTATTTCTGCTAACCAGTATAACCCATGTTTACTGCAAGAGGAGTATGTTGGTGAGTTGAGTGATTTGCGTCAACAGGCAAGTTGGCTTTCTCATTTAGTTGATACTATGCCTGCGGGCGTGATTGTACTCGATGGTAAAGGAATGATCGCTAAAGCGAATCAAATTGCTATCGATATGCTCGGTGAACCACTAGAAGGTGAGAAGTGGTTTAGTGTTATTCAGCGATCATTTCGTCCTCATCAAGATGATGGTCATGAAGTGTCGTTAAAAGATGGACGCTTAATAAAACTCGATATTACCGCACTTGCGCCAGAGCCAGGGCAACTTATATTAATGACCGATTTGACTGAAACCCGACGCTTACAAAAACGAGTCGCGCATATGCAGCGTTTAAGTGCGTTAGGTAAAATGGTGGCATCTTTGGCTCATCAAGTACGCACACCGTTATCAGCAGCTATGTTGTATGCTGCCAACTTAGGCTCAAAGCGCTTACCGGAAGCATCACGCGGCAGTTTTCACACAAAATTAATGTCTCGCTTGAAAGATTTAGAAACTCAAGTAAACGACATGCTGCTATTTGCTAAAAGTGGCGATCAACAGGTGGTTGAGCAAGTGTCAATGCAACAGTTACTCAGTGAAGTAAAAGCCGGTGCCGATGCCATGGTAGCGCTCAATGATAGCGAATTAAATGTGAGCTTACCTGAACCCGATATAGAAATTATGGGTAATAAAACCGCATTAGCAAGCGCTATTCAAAACCTAATTCACAACAGTATTCAAGTTATTGGCAGTGGCGCGCAGGTTTACCTTAGCGCCCAGCGTGACAAACAAGACTCTGACTTTGTGCGCATTAGCGTTAGTGACAATGGTCCAGGCATTAACTTAGTCCAGAGCGAGAAAATATTTGAACCTTTTTATACCACTAAAAGCCAAGGTACAGGCTTAGGGCTTGCCGTTGTTAGTTCGGTAGCCAGTGCGCATCAGGGAAGGGTTGAGGCAAACAACAACCCACACGGGGGAGCAATTTTTAGTATGTTGCTGCCTATTAGTGTCACATCTAAATTAGGGGAGTCACATGAGTAACACTATTTTAGTTGTAGAAGACGACGCCGGACTTCGTGAAGCATTAATTGATACTCTAGAAATGTCGGGCATCGCTTGCACGGCAGCCAGTAGTGCAGAGCAAGCCATGTTGTTATTAAAAAAAGATGTATTTTCACTGGTGGTCAGTGATGTACAAATGGGCGAAATGAGTGGCTTAGATTTATTACGCAGTATTAAATTAAATCACCCTGATTTACCCGTTTTAATGATGACGGCCTATGCCACTATTGATGATGCGGTTGAAGCCATGCGCCTAGGCGCGATTGATTATATGGCTAAGCCATTTGCACCAGAAGTGCTATTGAACATGGTGAGCCGTTACTTACCTGAAAAGGAAAAAGAAACAGACGGTCCTATTGTTGCCGACCCTAGTAGTATTCAATTACTTGAACTTGCAGGTAAAGTTGCTCGTTCAGATGCCAGTGTAATGGTACTTGGGCCAAGTGGCTCAGGTAAAGAAGTGCTGGCACGGTATATTCATGACAAGTCAAAACGCTGCAATGAACCATTTGTAGCAATTAACTGTGCTGCTATTCCTGAAAACATGCTTGAAGCTACTTTGTTTGGCTACGAAAAAGGCGCGTTTACTGGTGCGATTCAGGCCTGCCCGGGTAAGTTTGAACAAGCACAGGGTGGGACTATCTTACTTGATGAAATCACCGAAATGGATTTAGGCTTACAAGCTAAACTACTGCGGGTATTACAAGAACGCGAAGTTGAGCGTTTAGGCGGTCGGAAAACTATTTCGCTAGATGTACGTGTGCTTGCAACCAGTAACCGCGAATTAAAAGAGGCCGTTGCTGAAAATCAGTTCCGCGAAGATTTATATTATCGACTCAATGTGTTTCCTTTACTGTGGCGACCTCTGTGTGAGCGTCCTGGCGACATTATTGTACTTGCTAAGCATTTAATTGAACGTCACTTAAGTAAAAGCAAAGAGCCAATGGCGTATCTAGATACAAGCGCTGAACAAAAGCTACTTAGCCATAGCTGGCCGGGTAACGTTCGAGAGCTGGATAACGTTATTCAACGTGCTTTAATTTTACGCAGTGGCAGTACTATTGATGAGCATGCAATTTTTATCGAAAATTTAACCCCAACTCAGTTTGTGGTTGAAACAACAACAGTGCCGGAGCCTATAAAAAGTAATCTCAGTAACGCTTATTATGATGAAAAAACAATGCCCGAAGATGAGCAAAAAAATGATTTGCTCGCCTTAGACACGGGGAGTTATAAAGATGAACTTAAAGATAAAGAACATCGCATAATTTTAGAAACCTTGGCGCGTTGCCAAGGGAAGCGTAAAGAAGTAGCCGAAACCTTAGGTATAAGTCCACGTACTTTGCGTTACAAATTAGCGCAAATGCGCGATTTAGGTATTTCCCTCCCAGCATAACCTCAACAGCCCTAAAACTAAGTAACACATTTTAGGGCTGTCAAAACTCTGACTACGTAAATTTATAGTTCAACATATTGTTTTAATTGGTTTTTATTTTTGGCATGCTTTGTGCTTTATTCTCTTTAAGAGTTTACTGCATTATCAGAGACAATTATGAAAATTCAAAACAGTGCTTTATTTCAAGAAATGCAATCTATGGCTTCAGAAGCCACGCGTAGTAACCAAGTTAATAACTTGCCAACGCAAGTGCAATCAACGTCTACAGCACAATTTGGTGATATGTTGAGTAATGCACTTAATACAGTGCATGAGCTTCAGCAAGACACAGGACAAAAAAGAAAAGCAGTTGAGATGGGCGACAGAAGCGTATCGCTTGCTGAGGCGATGATTGCCTCGCAAAAGTCTTCTGTGGCATTTGAAGCTACGGTACAGGTTCGTAATAAGCTTGTTGAATCTTACAAAGAAATTATGAACATGCCTGTTTAACTAGGTAGTGGAGAATTATTGTGGCGCAATCTAATCAATCAACAGATCTGGCACTTGCTGATGGCATGATGGAGCAAAGTGAAACTGAAGATCAACAAGAGCAAAAATCAGGCTATTTCAGCGCCCTAGGTGGTGTTGATGTTTTACGTCAAATTACCCTGATTGTTGCATTGGCCATTTGTTTGGCTATTGCTATCTTCGTGATTATCTGGGCTCGTCAGCCAGATATGCGCCCATTAGGTAAAATGCAAACTCAAGAGTTAATTGAAACACTCGACTTTTTAGATGCGCAAAAAATTGACTATGAACTTGATGGTAATGTGGTGTCGGTTGATGAAACTGAGTATCAAAATATTAAGTTACTGATGACCCGTGAAGGCTTAGATCAAGGGCCGACATCAGGTAGCGATATTATTATGCAAGACATGGGGTTTGGAGTAAGCCAACGTTTAGAACGTGAGCGCCTTAAACATGGTCGCGAGCAACAGCTTGCCCGTACTATTGAAGAGCTAAACAACGTTACTCGCGCCAAAGTACTATTAGCTATTCCAAAAGAAAATGTATTTGCTCGTCGAGAGAAAAAACCCTCAGCAACAGTAGTATTAACGCTTAAGCGTGGTCGCTCACTAGATAGCGAAGAAGTTGACTCAGTAGTTGATATGATTGCTTCAGCGGTGCAAGGGCTAGAGCCTTCTCGCGTAACGGTGACCGATCAAAACGGTCGCTTATTAAATTCAGGTTCGCAAACCTCTTTGGCTGCACGCTCTCGTAAAGAATACGACCTAGAGCGTAAACGTGAGCAAGAATACCTAGAAAAAATTGACAGCATTCTAATTCCCGTCGTTGGCTTGGGTAATTACACCGCCCAAGTAGATTTAAGCATGGACTTTAGTGCAGTAGAAGAAACACAAAAACGTTACAACCCAGATTTACCGGCAGTAAGAAGTGAAACCACTTTCGAAGAAAATAATATCGGTGGTTTAGCGGTAGGTATTCCTGGTGCACTTACTAATCAGCCTCCGGTTAACTCAACGATACCTGAAGATGCAATGGCTGGCGGTGCAGGCACTGCAACCTCTCCAAGTCGTACTCACAAAGAAGCTACCCGTAACTATGAACTTGATACCACTATTTCTCATAAACGTCAGCAAACGGGTGTGATCCGCAGAATTAGTGTGTCTGTAGCGGTCGATTACTTACCCACGGTAGGTGAAAACGGTGAAACAACCATGACACCACGCTCGGTAGAAGCTTTGTCAAATATTCGTCGCTTGTTACAAGGTGGCGTAGGCTTTGATATGCAACGTGGCGATGCACTTGAAGTAGTGACCGTGCCATTTGTTCGTGAAGACTCAGCGCTTGATTTCGAATTGCCTTTATGGGAACAAGACTGGTTTATGAAAATGATGCGCTTAGTATTAGGTGCGCTGGTTATTATTGTACTGATTTTAGCTGTAGTTAAGCCTATGCTTAAGCGCTTAATTTACCCAGATAATACTCTTGAAGAATATGATGAAGACTCTCTTAGTTCAGGTGTTGACCTTGGTGACAGCACATTAGATATGCTAAATAATGACTTTGATTCTGCTTCAGTTGGCTTCTCAAGCGATGGTACACTACAGTTACCAGACCTACATGGCGACGAAGACTTATTGAAAGCGGTTCGTGCCCTTGTAGCCAATGAACCAGAACTATCATCACAAGTAGTGAAAGCGTGGTTAACAGAAGATGACTGATCAAGAACAAAAACAACTACCACCGGCGTTTGATGTTGATAAGCTCGATGGTGTAGATAAAGCGGCGATATTATTGCTAAGTTTATCTGAAGAAGATGCAGCGCAAATCCTAAAGCACTTAGAGCCAAAGCAAGTGCAAAAGGTAGGTATGGCCATGGCGGCAATCGATGATTTGTCGCAAGCTAAAATCAGCGCAGTGCACAACTTGTTTATCGAACAAATTCAAAGCTTTAGTACGATAGGTTTTCAGTCTGAAGATTTTATCAAAAAAGCACTTACTGCTGCATTAGGTGAAGATAAAGCTGCCAGCTTAATAGACCAAATTGTTATGGGATCAGGCGCCAAAGGGCTTGATTCATTAAAATGGATGGACTCAAAGCAGGTAGCGAATATTATTCGTAATGAGCATCCGCAAATTCAAACAATTGTGCTTTCTTATTTAGAGCCGGAACAATCTGCTGAGATTTTAGCGCAATTTCCTGAAAAAGTGCGCTTAGATTTAACCATGCGTATTGCCAATTTAGAAGAAGTTCAACCCGCGGCTTTACAAGAATTAAACGAAATTATGGAAAAACAATTCGCTGGTCAAGCGGGCGCACAAGCTGCGAAGATGGGTGGCTTAAAAGCGGCTGCAGATATTATGAACTACCTCGATACCAATGTTGAAGGGCAGTTAATGGATTCTATCCGTGAGCATGACGAAGAAATGTCGCAACAAATTCAAGACTTAATGTTTGTCTTCGAAAACTTAATGGATGTAGAGGATCGAGGTATTCAAGCAATTTTACGTGAAGTGCCTCAAGATGTACTGATGAAGGCGATTAAAGGCACTGACGAAGCGCTTAAAGAGAAGATTTTGGGTAACATGTCAAAACGTGCAGCAGAAATGCTTGCTGATGACTTAGAAGCTATGGCACCAGTGCGTATTAGTGAAGTAGAAGCAGCACAAAAAGAAATACTGTCAACAGCTCGTCGTCTATCAGATTCAGGTGAAATTATGCTTGGTGGTGGCGGTGGTGAGGAGTTCTTATAATTTATGAGTAACTCAAAAGGTCGCCCGTTACACGCTGATGAAGCTGATGAGCTATTAAAAAATTGGCCAATTCCAGATGTTGCGCCAGATGAGCGAAGTTTTGGCAATCGTTCGACCGCTTTTGGTACGCCATTGGCAGAGCTATACCATAAAGAAATGGCCAAAGAGCAAGATGAAGAGCCCGAAGAACAAGAGTTACCTTCTCTTACTATGGTGGAGCTTGAGCGCATTCGCCAAGATGCGTATGAGGAAGGTCTTAAGCAAGGACACGAGCAAGGCTATATAGATGGTTTTGATAAAGGCGTAACTGAGGGAAAAGAAGCTGGTTACAAAGAAGGTGTTGAGCTGGGTAAAACCCAAGGTCAAGAAGAGGTTAAACCTTTGATGGATGAGCAGTTAACTCACTTACGCAGCTTGTTAGATAGTTTATCTGATCCACTTAAAAAAGTGGATGAGCAAGCAGAAAAGCAGTTAGTGCAGTTAGCAACTATGCTCAGTGAAGCAATCATTTATCAAGAGATAAAAACTTCGCCTGATATTATCTTACATACCTTGAAAAAAAGCATTGATGCATTGAATGCAGAGCAACAGAAAGTTAAAATTCATCTTCACCCAGAAGACCTAACACTTATAAAAACCAGTTATGGCGAGCAAGCTATTGAAGATAATCATTGGCAGTTAATTCCAGAGCCTACATTGGAGCGCGGCGGTTGTGAAGTTAAGACAACACTATCGTCTTTAGATATGACCTTGAAAACTCGTGTCAAAGAAACATTGGATAGTTTTTTGCATAATAGTGGTATCTAACTTTTTATTGGCGTGCAATGTCTGTGAGCGATACTTCATTAAGCGAACGCTTATCTCAATACCAACAACATATTAAAACCCCAGCCCCTGCGGTTGCGGGTGTTTTAACCCGTGTGGTTGGTTTAACACTTGAAGCAAAAGGCCTGCGAGCTCCAGTAGGCAGCCAATGTAAAATTGAAACCATGAGCGGCTTTGTTGATGCCGAGATTGTTGGTTTTAATGATCAAACCTTATATTTAATGCCCAATGATCATATCTCAGGTGTACTTCCTGGTGCCCGAGTTATTCCTCAAGTTAATGACACTGGTTTACCTGTTGGTATGAGTTTACTTGGCCGAGTTGTCGACGGTTTAGGGCGACCTTTAGATGGGCTAGGGAAAATAAACGCAGAACACACACTTAAATTCGCTCAAAACGCAATAAATCCACTGGCAAGACGCCCCATTAGTAAACCCATGGATGTGGGAGTACGCGCTATTAACTCAGTAATTACCGTAGGCCAAGGCCAGCGTATGGGCTTATTTGCAGGCTCCGGTGTGGGTAAATCTGTACTATTGGGCATGATGACTCGAGGCAGTGAAGCCGATGTAATTGTAGTGGGTTTAGTCGGTGAGCGTGGCCGAGAAGTAAAAGAATTTATTGAAGAAATACTGGGTGTTGAAGGACGTAAACGCTCAGTTGTTGTGGCAGCGCCTGCTGATGCTTCGCCATTAATGCGATTAAAAGGCTGTGAGAGTGCAGTCACCATTGCAGAATACTTTCGAGATCAAGGGCTAAACGTATTGTTACTGCTTGACTCGGTAACGCGTTATGCCATGGCGCAGCGTGAAATAGCACTTGCTGTGGGTGAGCCTCCTGCTACCAAAGGTTATCCGCCTTCAGTATTTGCTAAATTACCCGCATTAGTGGAACGTGCTGGTAATGGCGGAGAAGGGCAAGGCTCTATTACTGCCTTTTTTACTGTACTGAGTGAAGGTGATGACATGCAAGACCCGATAGCCGATGCCGCACGTGCCATACTTGATGGGCATATTGTTTTATCGCGTGATTTAGCCGACAGCGGTCATTACCCTGCTATTGATATAGAAAAGTCTATTTCTCGAGTAATGCCACAAGTGGTTTCAGAGCCACATATGCAGCAAGCTCGGGTGCTTAAACAAGTATATTCTATGTATCAACAGAACAAAGACATGATCACCTTGGGTGCTTATCAAAAAGGCAGTGACCAAATGCTTGATCAGGCAATAAACATGATGCCAAGAGTGAACGCATTTTTACAGCAAGGCATGCGTGACGTGATTAGTTATGATGATGGCCTACAAGGGCTCGCACAATTATTAGGACAAGCATAATGGCAAAAAATAAACTACATTTGCTGCTTAAGCTTGAAAATGAAAAAGAAGAAACATTACGCATGAGCTACTTGCAAGCAAATCAAAACTTGCAGCTAAATCAGCAAAAGCTTCAAGGCTTAAATGACTTTCGACTTGAATATACGCAGCAACTTCATATTAAAGGGCAATCGGGCTTATCAAGTGCCGGGTTTAGCCAGTATCACGCATTCATAGCTAAGATTGAAGAGGCGACTCGCCAACAAGCGAGTACCGTTAATACTGCAAAACAAGTCGTGAGCCAGCGTAAAACGTTATGGTTAAAACAACAAGTTAAAGCGAAAGCGGTTGCTAAGCTAATTGAAAAGCAACAGTTAAAAGCGGATATGCTGGTGGCTAAGAATGAACAAAAAATGTTAGATGAGTTTTCTTCTAATCAATTTTATCAAAGGAATAAAGCACTATAAGGTAGGCATACTAATTGCTTGTGTTCTATTAGAGCAATGTTTTTTAGGATTGTGCGGTGGGCTGTTGCCGCTTTTATTAGGTGATTTATGGCGATGAATGATATTTCAATGTTGGCGGTATCTGAGCAAGACTCATACTTAGTTAAAAAAGACAGTGATAAAGCAAAACTAGATAGTGGTAATGATGCTGGTTTTTTCGACCAACTAGCTCTTGCGAACCAAGCTTCTGAAACACAAGATTCAGAGGTCAAAGCGCCACACAAACAGCCTTCAGATGAACAACCCGACCTAAAAGAGCAAACTAGCGAAGAAAAGCCTTTGAGCGGTGAAGACATGTTGGCGCAAATTAATGCGGCACAAGTAATTGACACCTCAGTAAAAAATAATTCTCATAGCGGCGCAGAGTTAATAGATAAAGACGGTGTCAAAATAAACATCAAGCCTGAAGATAAGCTTGCACCTATTGTTATTAATTTGCCAAGTGATGAAATTGTTGATGATGCAGCTATTTTACAAGCACAAAATGCTGTAGGTGCTGAGTCAGCGAGCAAAACTGCAGCTGAGTCTTCACAGCTTGGAACTAAATCGATAGCGACAGCTGCCATAGCCGGAGAATCTGAGACTGTTAAAAATGAGCAAGCGGTTGCTAAACCATCAGATAAGCCGACTGATACTACGAGTACTAAAGCATCGATAGACGCCTCTGTTTTAGCGCTGTTATCAAAAGATGATAATGAAATTAAAGCAGATAAACTCTTAGCAAATTTAACGCCTTCACAACAAGATGAACTAGCTACTAAGCTTGATGCGATGAGCAAACCTATTGATAAAGACAATGTAGCGGATTTAAAGCAATTACTCAGTAAGTATGTTAGCGAAAGCGAGAAACCGCAAACTCCTCAACAAGCCATTAATACACAAATAAGTACGTTAACTACCCCAGAAAAACAGGCATTGCTTAATCAGATGCAGGCATACATTAAAAGTGAGCCTCTATCTACTAAAGAACTTACTTTATTAAAAGGGGTTATCAGTGATTTAGAAACAGCTATCAACGCAGACACTTTGTCTAGTGCCAAAGATAAACCGCTGTTTGCTAATAATACGTTGATAGCAGGTGTTACAACTAAAACACAACAAGGTACAGAGTCGGCTAATGTAAAACCTGAACTAAAATCAGAAAGCTCTAAATCGATAGCCGAAACGCCTGAGGAGCTTGCTAAACAGCTTGATGTACTACAAAAAGAGAGTATGCGCGCCACTAACGCAGAGCAAATGCCACCGCGTGCCGCACAGATTTTTTCTCAAATCATTAATATATTTGATAAATCGTCGCTTAATACTATCGCTAAATACGATACTTTAGGCTACGAACAAGCTATTATTGAAGCGCAAAGTTTACAGGCCGGGCAGTTGCAAAGTACTGCACAAGCTAAACAGGTGAGCATTGATCCTGCCACCTTACAGGCATTAAATATTATTAAAAGTGATGCCGCAAAAATGCTACAAGAGCGCGTTACTTCAATGTTAAGCATTAATAACAAAGAAGCTGAAATTCGTTTAGATCCACCTGAAATGGGCAGTATGCAAATTCGTATTCGAAGTGATGCGGAGCAAGCACAAATAAACTTTGTAGTGCAAAATCAGCAAGCCAAAGAAGCGCTAGAGCAATCATTACCTAGGCTTAGAGAATTATTAATGCAACAGGGCTTAGAACTAGGTGAAAGCAGTATTTCTTATGGTGGTTCATCTCCAGAACAAAACGAGCAACAAGAAGGTCAGCCACAAGGTCAAATGGCTAATAATAGCTCTTCAGATGAGACAAATAGTGAGCAACCAGATAAGCAAACACATAGTTCTGGACAACAAACGTCATCATCAATAGATTACTATGCCTAAGTCCTGCTATTATAATAGTTAAAACAAGCAAATACCTTTGCGAATAAAGGAAATACAATGGCTGAAGATACTAATTTAGAAATAGAAGAAGTCAGTAAAAATAAAAGCAAACTCATTATAATTATAGCCGCTGTATTAGTTATTGTTGGCGGTGTAGCTGGTTACTTTTTACTATCGGGTGATGATGAGCCCGTAGAAACTTTAACAGATGATGCCGCCAGTGGTGAAGTAGCCGCAGAATCATCAAGCTCCTCGGCAACGGTCGGCAGTGCACTATATGTTGCTATGCCAAGACCTTTTATATTTAATGTTCCAGGGGCGAGCCGCGATAGAATTGTACAAATTAAAGTGCAATTGCTGGTGCGCGGAGATGGCAATGAAGAAACGGCTAAAAAACACATCCCACTGATTGAAGGCACGCTATTGAGTGTATTTTCAATGACCACCGCAGATGAACTTAGCACCAGTGTAGGCAAAGAAACACTGCGCTTTACTGCGCTTGATAAAGTGCAAGCAGCAATGATGGATGTGGAAGGAAGTAAAGTAATTGAGCGGGTACTGTTTACCGGCTTTGTGATGCAATAAGGGGTCAGTGTGAGCGATTTATTATCCCAAGACGAAATTGATGCGCTATTACACGGTGTTGATGAGGTCGAAGAGGAAGATATACACGACGGTGAAGACGGTGAGGGAAGTACACTACAGTATGACTTCTCTTCGCAAGATCGCATCGTGCGTGGTCGCATGCCGACACTTGAAATTGTTAATGAGCGATTTGCGCGCCATATGCGAATTAGCCTTTTTAACATGATGCGCCGCACCGCTGAGGTGTCAATTAACGGCGTGCAAATGATCAAATTTGGTGAGTATATTCACACCTTATTTGTACCAACCAGTTTGAATATGGTGCGTTTTCGCCCACTAAAAGGCACTGGCCTAATTACCATGGAGGCGCGATTAGTCTTTATACTGGTAGATAATTTCTTTGGTGGCGATGGTCGTTATCATGCCAAAATTGAAGGGCGTGAATTTACCCCAACAGAGCGCCGTATCGTACAAATGCTGCTAAAAATAATCTTTGAAGATTACAAAGAAGCATGGGCGCCGGTTATGGATGTGTCGTTTGAGTATCTTGATTCTGAGGTGAACCCTGCAATGGCTAACATTGTTAGCCCAACCGAAGTGGTGGTTATTAGCTCTTTTCATATTGAGCTTGATGGCGGCGGTGGTGACTTTCATATTGCGCTGCCTTACTCAATGCTCGAACCTATACGAGAGCTACTGGATGCAGGTGTTCAGTCTGATACTGAAGATACCGATTTACGTTGGAGCAAGGCACTTCGCGACGAAATAATGGATGTAGAAGTCGATTTGTCGACTCAGCTACTTGAAGTTGATTTAAGCTTAAAACAAATTATGGAGCTTAAGGCGGGGGATATCATTCCTGTTGAAATGCCAGAGCATATTACTGTGTTTGTTGAAGAGTTACCAACATTTAGAGCTAAAATGGGTCGCTCACGCGATAACGTTGCGCTACAAATTAGTGAAAAAATTAAACGCCCTGATTCAGTTAAATCTGAGCTGCATGTCTTTACTAAAGGCGGCAAAAAAATTGATTCAGATGCAGAATTAGCAGAACTAGAAGATGATTTACACCTTTCAAACGGTGTAGACTTAGACTGGTAATTGATTAAAAGGTTAAAAGTATGAGCGATGATCAAGATACGATGGACGAATGGGCAGCAGCACTTGCTGAGGCTGAGGGAACTGACGATGATAGTGCAGAGGTTAAAGTAACCGAGCTTGATGAGCTGGATGATTCAAAGCATGAGCTCAGCGGTGAAGAAAAACGTAAACTCGACACTATTTTAGATATTCCCGTTACTATTTCGATGGAAGTAGGGCGTTCTAAAATTAATATTCGTAACTTATTACAACTTAACCAAGGTTCAGTTGTTGAACTTGATAGGGTTGCTGGTGAGCCGCTAGATGTATTAGTTAACGGTACATTGATAGCACATGGTGAAGTGGTTGTGGTGAACGATAAGTTTGGTATTCGCTTAACGGATGTAATTAGTCAGGTTGAACGGATCAAAAAATTACGATGATAGCATTACTTGGTTTAAGCAATTCAGTGTTTGCAGCTACCGATGCTGCAACACCCACCACAGACATTATTTCAATGGTTATGTCGTTAGGTGTGGTGGTAGTGTTAATTTTAGTGTTGGCTTTTTTTGTTAAAAAGCTTAATCCAAATTTAACCAATAACGATGAATTCAAAGTGATCCGCAGTCTTCCTTTAGGCTCACGCGAGCGATTAATGGTAGTCGAGATAGATAATGCACAGCATCTATTAGGTGTAACCCCACATAGCATTAATTATTTACACAAGCTAGAAACTCCCCTAACAGAAAAAGAGTTACCAGAATTAGCTAAGCGTTTTGGCAAAATGTTGAATCCGCAACTTAATCAAAATAAAAAGAACTAATATCATGACTAAATGGCTGCTTTTCATATTTGCTATGGTATTCGTACCAGGAGTCAGTGCTGAAGGAATAGACGCGCTTACGATCACAAGTAATGCAGATGGCACGCAAGACTATTCAGTGACGCTACAAGTGTTAGCGATCATGACGGCTATGAGCTTTATTCCAGCAGCCATTATCATGATGACCTCGTTCACTCGAATTATTGTTGTTTTAGCTATTTTGCGCCAAGCGATTGGTTTACAACAAACGCCTTCTAATCAAGTATTACTTGGTATGTCGCTGTTTTTAAGTATTTTTATTATGGCGCCTATTTATGAGCAAATAAACGAACGCGCAATCGAACCGTACTTAAGTGAACAGGTAACATCACTAGAAGCACTCGATTTAGCTAAAGAGCCAATGAAAGCTTTTATGCTTTCTCAAGTACGATTAAAAGACTTAGAAACCTTTGCAAAAATAGCTGGGTACGATCAGCTTGATTCACCTGAAGCAACGCCATTGATAGTGCTTATTCCGGCGTTTGTGACCAGTGAGCTACAAACGGCCTTTATTATCGGTTTTATGTTCTTCATCCCCTTTTTGATTGTCGATTTGGTGGTTGCATCGGTGTTGATGGCCATGGGTATGATGATGCTATCTCCCATGATTGTATCGCTACCGTTTAAGATTATGTTGTTTGTATTGGTTGATGGTTGGAGCTTGGTGATGGGTACGCTCGCTAAAAGCTTTGGGTTGGGCACATAGTGGTGCTTTCTACTTTGAACCAATCACTCTAGGAGTCGCCCATGGAACCTGAAGTATTTGTTGATATTTTAAGTGGAGCCCTGTTTTTAGTGATTAAGCTGGTGTCTGCTATTGTGGTACCTGGTTTAATTATTGGTTTAGTAGTGGCAGTATTTCAGGCGGCAACCTCAATTAATGAACAAACACTGAGCTTTTTACCGCGTCTATTAATTACTATTAGTGCGTTAATAGTGGGTGGACATTGGTTTACTCAAGAGCTGATGGATTTTTTTAATCGCTTAGTGCTTCTTATACCCGAAATAGCAGGTTAACGATGGAGTTCCCATTTTCCGTTGTTATTCAATGGTTAAGTGATTTTTTACTGCCCTTGGTGCGTATTTGCTCAATGATCATGATAATGGCAGGTATTGGCGCCAAAAACGTTCCTTCTCGAATTAAAATGGGCTTGGCTGTTGTAGTCACATTTTTAGTTGTGCCTGTTCTACCTCCAGCTACATTTACTAATTTATTTTCTTTTGAAATGGTTTTAGTGGTGCTACAACAAATGCTGATTGGCGTTGCGATTGGTTTTGCATCCACACTACTGCTCAATACATTTGTGTTAGCTGGGCAAATCCTTGCTATGCAAACTGGTTTAGGTTTTGCGTCTGTTGTTGACCCCTCAAATGGAATGAGTGTACCTGCTGTAGGGCAGTTCTACCTCATTTTAGCTACCTTGTTATTTTTTGTATTTAATGGCCATTTAATGATGATTCAAATGGTGGTACATAGTTTTCAGGTATTGCCAATTGATGGTAATTGGTGGGCGGTTGATCATTATTGGGACATAGTGACATGGGGTGGTTGGATGTTTACCACTGCACTAGTGCTTTCGTTAGCGCCATTAACGGCCATGCTTGTAATTAATATGTCATTTGGCATCATGACCCGTGCTGCCCCACAGTTAAATATCTTCTCTATAGGCTTTCCGTTTACCTTAGTGGCAGGGCTCGTTATTATTTGGGCTACCCTCGGTAACTTTATCACTCAGTTTGAGTTCCAATGGCTAAAAATGGTTGAGCTAATGTGTACTCTAGTTGGTTGTTCCCCTTAGGAGAGCGTAATGGCTGAAGATTCAGGACAAGAAAAAACCGAAGAACCCACGCCCAAAAAAGTTGATGATGCCAAAAAGAAAGGCCAAATAGCGCGTTCTAAAGAGCTAGGTACTATGTTTGTACTCATTTTTTCAGCTATTTCTTTATTAATGTATGGCCCTGAAATTGGCAAAGGCTTGTATCGAATTATGGGCAGAATGCTTAGTCTTAATCGCAATGAAACCTACGACACCACAAAAATGTTTGCGGTGTGGGGGGAGGTGGCCGACGTACTGTTATTTCCTATGTCGATGTTTGTACTTATTATTGTACTGGCTGCGTTTATTGGTAACACCATGCTTGGCGGCTTTAATTTTAGCTGGCAGGCAGCTGCGCCCAAAGCCAGTAAAATGTCGCCAATGAAAGGTTTTACTCGGATGTTTGGCCCGCAAGCGGCTATTGAACTACTTAAGTCATTATTAAAGTTTGGCCTAGTGGCAACTTTCGCTATCTTTTTAATTAATGTTTATTTTGATGAAATATTACATTTAAGTATAGAAAGTGCGCCAGGCAATATCGTGCATGCTTTAGAAATATTAGCCTGGATGTTTTTAGGGTTATCATGCACCTTAATTATTATTGCAGCTATTGATGCGCCATTTCAAAGTTATAGCCATAACAAACAGCTTAAAATGACGATGCAAGAAGTAAAAGATGAATATAAAAACTCTGAGGGTGATCCGCAAATCAAAGCGCGTATCAGGCAAACCCAACGTCAAATGTCGCAAAAGAGAATGATGCAGGATGTTCCTGATGCCGATGTTATTGTTACCAACCCTACTCATTACTCAGTGGCTTTAAAATACGACACAGAGCGAGCTGGAGCGCCTATTGTACTAGCCAAAGGCGTTGACGAACTCGCTATGCAAATTCGTAAAATTGCTTTGGGTAATGAAGTGCCTATTGTTGAGTCGCCTACCTTAACGCGAGCGCTTTATCATACCGCTGAAGTAGGGGATCAAATTCCCGATCAGCTCTTTACTGCAGTTGCCCAAGTGCTTGCCTATGTATTTCAACTTAAACGGTTTAAAAAAGGCCGTGGAAAACGCCCTGTCGCGCTTAATAAAAAGCTGCCAATCCCTGATGAATTTAAGTATTAACCGCTAACCAACTAACTTGGAATAGTTATTGCAATTTCAGCGTAGTGTCAATTTTTTGAAATTGTAGAGTTATGGAATTTAAAGCGGTATTACAACAACTTAATAAAGATAAAAAAGAATATGCAAAAGGCGTTGGTACACCGCTTTTAGTGTTAGCTGCGCTTGGCATGGTTATATTACCACTGCCTCCATTTCTGCTTGATATATTATTTTCGTTTAATATCGCGCTCGCATTAGTTGTATTACTGGTCACCGTATATACCATGAAGCCGCTTGAGTTTGGCATGTTTCCAGCGGTGTTGTTAATCGCTACGATCATGCGTTTAGCACTTAACGTAGCCAGTACTCGGGTGGTACTTCTTGAGGGTCATAATGGTGGTGATGCCGCTGGTAAGGTAATTGAAGCATTTGGCTCGGTGGTGATTGGTGGTAACTACGCCGTGGGTTTAGTGGTATTTTTGATTCTAATTATCATAAACTTTGTGGTAATTACTAAAGGTGCAGGGCGTATTTCTGAAGTGTCAGCACGCTTTACCCTTGATGCCATGCCGGGTAAGCAAATGGCGATTGATGCAGATATGAATGCTGGCTTTATTAGTGCAGAGCAAGCCAGAGAGCGTCGTGATGAAGTAACCCGTGAAGCCGACTTTTATGGTTCTATGGATGGTGCCAGTAAATTTGTAAAAGGCGATGCTATCGCGGGTATCGTCATTTTAGTGATCAATATTGTAGGTGGTTTATTTGTTGGCATGATCCAGCATGACTTGAGCTTTTCACGCGCTATGGAAGTGTACACACTATTGACCATTGGTGATGGCTTAGTCGCGCAATTACCTTCATTACTACTTTCAATTGGTACTGCGATTGTTGTAACGCGTCAAAATGAGTCGCACAATATGGGCGATCAGTTTAAGCAGCAGCTAGGAAACGAAAAATCATTATTTATTGCCTCTGGTATCCTCATTACTATGGGTTTAGTCCCAGGTATGCCGCATATTGCATTTTTAAGCTTAGGGGCGCTTTTAGGTTACCTTGCATACTACACCCAGCAAAACAAACTTAAATTGGCGGCTGCTGAGGCCGAAGAAGCTGAAAATGCAGCCTCAGGTACCGGGATTGCGGCTAAACAAGAACAAAAAGAACTGGGTTGGGATGATGTACAGCAAGTTGATGTTATTGGCTTAGAAGTAGGTTATCGATTAATTCCTTTGGTTGACCAATCACAAGGTGGTGAGCTGTTAAACCGCATTAAAGGGGTGCGTAAAAAACTATCTCAAGAGCTGGGCTTTTTAGTACCGCCTGTACATATTCGCGACAACCTTGAACTTGATCCAAATGCGTATCGCATCACTATGATGGGTGTATCAAGTGGTGAGGGAGAGCTTAAACACGGCGATGAATTAGCAATTAACCCAGGCCAAGTGTTTGGCCCGCTAAAAGGCATTGAAACTACAGACCCTGCATTTGGTTTAGATGCGGTATGGATAAAACCCGATCAAAAAGATGAAGCGCAATCTTTAGGTTATACCGTAGTTGATTCAGCAACCGTTGTGGCCACTCATATTAGCCAGTTACTCACCAATAGCGCCGCATTATTGCTTGGCCACGAAGAAGTACAAAACTTATTAGACATGTTAGGTAAAAGTCACCCTCGCTTAGTTGAAGGGCTAGTACCTGAGGTATTACCGCTGACCACCATCGTTAAAGTACTACAAAACTTATTAAATGAAGGGGTAGCAATACGAGATATGCGCTCAATTGTTCAAACCCTTGTTGAGTATGGCCCTCGTAGCCAAGACCCTGATGTATTAACGGCTGCAGTGAGAATATCGTTGCGTAGATTAATCGTTCAAGATGCTGTTGGTATGTCTTCTGAAATCCCTGTCATAACCTTGGCGCCTGAGTTGGAACAGATGTTGCATCAGTCACTTCAAAATGCAGGTGATGAAGGTGCCGGAATAGAACCAGGACTTGCTGATAGACTTCAAACATCATTGAATGAAGCGCATCAAAATCAAGAAATGGCCGGTGAACCTTCAATATTGCTAACGTCAGGAATGTTACGCACTGTCCTATCTCGATTTGTTAAATACACCATTCCAGGATTGCGAGTGATGTCTTATCAAGAGATACCAGATGAAAGACAGATCAAGATTGTCAGCTCTGTAGGCCAACAATAAGATTTTAAAGGGGTTTGAATTATGAAAATTAAACGTTTTTTTGCTAAAGACATGCGCACCGCACTAAAAGAAGTAAAAGAAGAGCTCGGTGTTGATGCGGTTATTATGTCAAATAAGAAACTAGCTAATGGCGTTGAAATTGTTGCTGCTGTTGATTACGACAAAGCCGCAGCAAAAGCGCCAGAGCAGCCTCAAAGCCAGCCAGCTGAAAGCGCTTCATTTGCACATACCCAGAGCTCACATAATTTTGTAAAACCAGAGCCACAACGTGCTCAACCTAAGCCACAAGCAAAGGTAGCTGATAGTTTACAAGCTTTATTAGAACGTCAATCTCCCCGTCCTCGTTCAGCAGAGCTTGCGTCAATGTTTTCACAATCAGGCATTGATACCTCTGGTCATTATCAAGAACAAGAATCTGTGCAATCTCGACCTAAAAATATGTTTGAGCGTGAACCAAGCGCATCTGCACGTCCTCGTACTCAAGCTGATAGCTTGGGTTTTGATGATTTAGACAGTGGTTTTGACGATTTAGACTCACCGAGTGCACCTCGTCAGCAAACGATGCAAAACGAGTCGAGTGATATAAGTACTATGCGCGAAGAAATGAACGCAATTCGTCAATTACTAGAACATCAAGTGTCAGGTTTAATGCAACAAGATATGGCACGTCGCGATCCAACCCGTGCATGTATGATTGACCGTTTAGTGGGTATGGGAATAGATAAAGACGTTGCTGAGCAGATGGCATGCTTTGTACCCGATGATGTATCTCGCCAACAAGGTTGGAAAGCCTTATTGAATATGGTTGAAGATCAAATGCAAACCACTAACAACGAAATTCTTCGCCAAGGTGGTGTTTATGCGCTAGTAGGCCCAACAGGGGTAGGTAAAACCACCACAGTTGCAAAATTAGCTGCATTAGGTGCGCAAAAATATGGTGCTGATAAAGTCGCACTTATTACTACTGATACCTACCGTATTGGTGCATATGAGCAGCTAGCAACCTATGGTCGAATTATTGGCTGTGGCGTTAAACAAGTCAAAGATGCAAATGAATTAGCAGAAGTTTTATACCATTTACGAAATAAACGTCTAGTCTTAATTGATACAGCAGGAATGAGTCAGCGAGATTTGCGTTTAACTGAGCAGCTTAATACCTTGATGCGTAATCAGCGTGTAGATATACGTAGTTATTTAGTATTAAGTGCTACAGCACAAATTAATGTATTACAAGAAACAGTAAGGCATTTTAAAAAAGTACAGCTTAGTGGATGTATTTTTACTAAGTTAGATGAGTCATTGAGTTTAGGTGAGATTATTAGTATTGCGATTCAAAATCGTCTCCCAATAGGGTATCTTACTAACGGCCAGCGAGTACCAGAAGATATTAGAGTGGCAAATGCCGAAAAACTAGTAAAAAAAGCTGAGCAATTGTATTTGAAAAGAATAAAAGCACAACAATCACGACACCAATCAGTGGCGTCGAGCACAGTAGAGATGTATGATTAACACAGTTTTAGATCAAGCAAGCGGCCTTCGCAAAATGAGCAACAATAATAATAACGGCGTAAAAGTTATCGCTGTCACCGGCGGCAAAGGTGGAGTAGGTAAAACAAACGTATCCCTTAATACGGCAATCGCGCTAGGCCAACAAGGCAAACGTGTGCTGGTTTTAGATGCTGATTTAGGGTTAGCTAATTGTGATGTTATGCTTGGACTGCGTGTAGAGCGCAATTTATCTCATGTCTTATCAGGTGAGTGTGAACTTGAAGATATTTTAGTTGAAGGCCCTGCAGGTATAAAAATAGTACCTGCAACATCGGGTTCGCAAAGTATGGTTGAGTTATCTCCTTCAGAGCACGCCGGACTTATTCGTGCATTTAGCGAGCTTAACACTGATTTTGATATTTTAATTGTTGATACCGCTGCGGGTATTTCTGACATGGTATTGAGCTTTTCTCGTGCCGCACAGGATGTGGTTGTGGTGGTATGTGATGAGCCAACATCAATTACCGATGCCTATGCGCTCATTAAAGTACTGAGCCGTGAGCACGGCGTATACAAATTTAAAATTGTTGCCAACATGGTGCGTAGCTTACGTGAAGGGCAGGAATTATTTGCTAAACTTTCAAAAGTAACCGACCGATTTTTAGATATATCAATGGAGCTTGTTGCAACAGTTCCTTATGATGAGAATATGCGCAAATCAACGCGTCGCCAAAAAGTGATAGTTGAAGTTTTTCCAGGATCTCCTGCTGCGATTGCTTTTAAAACACTGGCGACAAAAATTACTAAGTGGCCAACACCTAGTCAAGCCTCGGGTCATTTAGAGTTTTTTATTGAGAAGCTAGTTAGTAACTAATAATGACAATACCGGTGAATAGAGCTATGGGATATCAGTCAACACAGAGTTTAAATATGATTGTTGAAAAGCATGCCTCATTAGTCAAAAAAGTGGCATGCCATTTAATTGCTCGTTTACCGGCCAGTGTGCAACTAGATGATTTAATCCAATCAGGTATGATCGGATTAATAGAAGCTTCAAAAAACTTTGATGCAAGCAAAGGTGCGAGTTTTGAAACCTTTGCGGGAATTCGTATTCGTGGTGCAATGATAGATGAAATGCGTCGAGGTGATTGGGTTCCACGCTCGGTTCACAGAAAAAGCCGCTTAGTAGCAGAGACTATTGTTGCTCTTGAAAGTAGTTTAAACCGTGAACCCAAAGATAGTGAAGTTGCTGAAAAACTTGAAATTTCGTTAAATGAGTACCATCATATTTTAAACGATGTGAATGTAAGCAAAGTTTTAGGTATTGAAGACCTTGGTATTGACGATGATGTGATTACACCGCATGGTCAAGATTTAGCACTAGACAAACCTTTCAATAATGTTAAAAATGAACGGTTTAATGAGTCTTTACTCAATGCGATAAAGTCGTTACCGGAAAAAGATGCAATGGTGCTTTCTTTGTACTATAACGATGAAATGAATTTAAAAGAAATTGGGCATATACTCGATGTAAGTGAGTCGCGTGTAAGTCAGATACATGGTCAGGCGATGATTAAGCTTAAAGCAAAAATCAATGACTGGATAAACTAGAAGTAAGTAAATAAAGGTTCAGGCCTCACTGGAGGATGTTTTGGATAAAAACATTAAAATTCTTGTTGTTGATGATTTTTCGACGATGAGACGTATTATTAAAAACCTGTTGCGCGATTTAGGTTTTACCAATGTTCAAGAAGCAGATGACGGGTCAACTGCTTTACCTATGTTACAAAATCAAGCGTTTGATTTTGTTGTAACAGATTGGAATATGCCAGGCATGCAAGGTATTGATCTTTTGAGGGCAATTCGAGCTGATGAAAAATTAAAGCATATTCCTGTTTTAATGGTGACAGCAGAAGCTAAAAAAGAACAAATAATTGCTGCAGCCCAAGCTGGCGTTAATGGTTACATTGTTAAACCATTTACTGCAGGTACATTGAAAACTAAATTAGAAAAAGTGTTCGAACGCTTAGGTTAATGAGAGGGAGAGGCTTATGTCAGCACCTGCTGCGCCTCAGATTACTTTAGAACAAGCTCGCCAGTTAGTGGTTTTTTTAGAAAATGGTGAGCAAGATAAAGCGAATCAGTTAATTTTAGAAACAGCTTCACAAGAGCAATCACAGCTATTTGCTGAGGTGGGTAAGTTAACGCGTCAACTGCACGAAGCTTTAAAGAGTTTCGAGTTAGACACGCGTTTAACAGATATTACCACTGATGCCATCCCTGACGCTAAAAAACGCCTTAACTACGTCATGGAAATGACAGAAAACGCAGCCAATAAAACAATGGATGCGGTTGAAGCAAGCTTACCATTAGCACAAGAAATTGCTGACGAAATAGCTGACATCAAGCCAACGTGGGATCGCTTAATGAACCGCGAAATAGAGCTTGGTGAGTTTAAGTCACTTTGCCATAGTATTGATAAGTTTATGAACAGCTCTCATCATAAAACTGATGAGTTGCAAATGTTGATGACCAATGTATTGATGGCTCAAGACTATCAAGATTTAACTGGTCAGGTTATTCGTCGTGTTATTGAACTTGTGCGTGAAGTTGAAGAAAGCTTAATCCACTTGTTAACTGCATTTGCAGCACAAGGTGAAGTTGAGCCAGCACAACTGACCGAACAACCAGAAGAAACAGAAGATTCCATTGTTGCACAAACACTAGCAGGCCCAGAAGGGCCTATTATTGATAAAGAATCGCGTAATGATGTTGTATCTGATCAAGATGAAGTTGATGATCTATTATCAAGTTTGGGCTTCTAATAGGAGAGTACTGCATGAGCTTTGAAGTCGATGAAGATATTTTACAAGACTTTTTAGTAGAGGCCGGAGAAATCCTTGAGCTTTTATCTGAACAGTTAGTAGAACTGGAAAACAACCCAGATGATACTGAACTACTAAACGCAATATTTCGTGGTTTCCACACTGTAAAAGGTGGCGCCGGCTTTTTGGCAATGACAGAGCTTGTTGATGCATGTCATGGTGCTGAAAACGTGTTTGATTTATTGCGCCAAGGTGTAAGAACAGTTAACTCTGAATTAATGGATGTAATTTTACAAGCACTCGACACCATTAATGAAATGTTTGCCACAATTAAAAATCGTGACCAACCAGAACCTGCTGATCCAGAGTTACTTGCAGTCCTTCATAAACTTGGACAACCACCGACGGCAGAAGAGCTTGCTGGCGATTCTGTAGTTGAAGACACAGCCCCTGTTGAAACTCCCTCGGTAGAACCTGAACCTGTAGCTGAGCAGCCAAGCAATGATGCGGAAGAAGATCCGTTTGCTTTTGATGAATTATTTAGCGGCCCAGATAGCAGTAGCTCAGACTCTCAGATTGATGAAATAACTGAAGATGAATTCGAAAGCTTACTTGATGAGTTACATGGTAAAGGTCAAGCTCCACAAGAAGAACAGTCCTCATCAAGTGATAATGATGTCAGTGGCGATATAACTGACGATGAATTTGATAGCTTATTAGATGAGCTTCATGGTGTTGGTAGTTTTGGCGAAGTCACTCAAAACGCCCCAAGCACACCACAGCAAGCACCATCGGCTCCTGTGGCTTCACAAAATAACGACTCAAGCGCGAGCGATGATGAAATAAGTGACGATGAATTTGAAGCTTTGCTAGATGAATTACATGGCAAAGGTGCACCTAAATCGTTAGAAACATCGGCTCCAGAAAGTAAACCTGAGCCAGTAGCCGCAAACAAGCCTGCGCCTGCTGCGCCAAAACCTGAGCCTAAACCGGTACCAAAAGCAGAGCCTGCAAAGCCGGCACCTTCTCCACAGCCAGCTAAGGCAGCGCCGCCTAAAAAAGCAGCGCCTCCACCGGCGGAGACAACAGTACGTGTTGATACCAAACGTTTAGACCAAATAATGAACATGGTTGGTGAATTGGTACTTGTGCGAAATCGTTTGGTAAGCTTGGCAACAAACTCTGACAGCGAGGCTATGGGTAAAGCTATTTCTAATTTAGATGTAGTGACTGCTGATATCCAAGGTGCGGTAATGCAAACACGAATGCAGCCAATTAAAAAAGTGTTTGGCCGTTTCCCCCGTGTAGTTCGAGATTTAGCACGAACGCTGCAAAAAGATATTAATTTATTACTTGTTGGTGAAGACACCGATTTAGATAAAAATTTAGTGGAAGCATTGGCAGATCCACTCGTGCATTTAGTGCGCAACTCAGTGGATCATGGCATTGAAATGCCAGATGTTCGTGAAGCATCGGGTAAACCTAGAACCGGTACTGTTACTTTATCAGCGTCTCAGCAAGGCGACCATATCCTGCTTACCAT
>NZ_LKGQ01000026.1:0-52424 GCF_001401785.1 Pseudoalteromonas sp. P1-16-1b
GCAGCGCCTATGTGGTGTGGTTATTCCCCATAAATAGGCGATAACGCAGCATCAATGCCAAACAGGCGCTGCCCGAAGGGTTCTGCCTAAGGGCGATTTACTCTTTGTTGCTCGGTTTTTACTTAGCCCACTAGGTTACAAACCTCGCGCCGCGATTAAATAGCCCCTAGTTTGAACGAATCTTAATCCGTAAAGGTCAACAGACCCTAGTTTAATCAGCTGTTATTTAACTAAACGCCACCTCCATGAAGTGGTGTTTAGGATAGATATAGCGTCATGAAAGGCCTTTAATTTAAACTTTAAACAATCGTACTTATTTTATTTCTGCCTTCCGTTTTAGCCCGGTATAAAGCCGTGTCTGCGGCATATAACAGCGCCTCGTAGGTGCGGTACTGGTTATTATTTTCACAGGCAATTCCTTGGCTTACCGTAATTTTAACCTCTGGCGGCAGACCTAAGTCGGTAAAGCTCATTTGTGCAATTTGTTGTTGTATATGGTTGGCCACAACGGTGGCGGTTTTTATGTCGCAACGGGGTAAAATAATGGCAAACTCTTCACCGCCATACCTAGCAGCTAAACACTCTCTAGATGGAATGCACTGCAATAGCATTTTTGCTATTTTCTGTAAGCATTTATCGCCTTTAATATGCCCGTAGGTATCGTTGAATTTTTTAAAGTGGTCAACATCAATTAATATACTGGTTAAAGGTTGTTGGCTTTGAATACTCTCTTGCCAGTATTTTTTTAACGACTCATCTAAAGCTAAACGGTTAGCAAGCCCAGTTAAATGATCGGTTGAGGCCTGTATTTTTAAACGGTTATACATGGCTTTATGAGTACTAAGATCGTGAAGTATACACACGTACAACTTTTGCGCCGATGTGATACTTTTTGGCATGCTTGATATTGATAAGTCAGCTTCAATCACATCGCCATTGGCTTTGTTTATAGCAACTTCATTTGGGCCAATGCTAAGAGGGGTGTCCTTAATACCAATCCAATTTAATAAGGTCTGTTTATATTTATCAAGGTCTGAACCGTGTAAAAAAGACAGTAAATTTTCGCCTATCAGCGACTGTTGAGAGTAACCAAGTAATTGAGCAGCTTTTGGGTTGGCAAATTCAAAACCACCCTGTTCATTCAGTACAAAAATACCTTCGGCGGTGCCATTAAATAATTCAATTAATGCATCAAATTGAGTATGCAAAAAAGTGGATGATAAAGCGCTATCGAAGGGCAATGCTTTATCGTTATCAGTTGTTGCAGTCTCTTTATTGTTAATTTGTTTCGACACGTTTTAGCCTTAGCGTGGTACAGACGTTTTTGATGTCTACAAATTTACTTAAAAAAGTGCAATTAAACCTTTCGGTAATCTTCTGATTTTAACTGTTTGATATTTAATGACAAAAAACCATGCTTGCACAGGTTTTAAGTAACCTGTGCAAGGTGAAAATCAATAATTAATCGTTGCTGAGTAATTTTTTTTCATTTATAACTTGTGGATCGGCACTTTCATAGGCTTTGCCATTGCACTCAACATTAAATACTAAACAGGCAGTGCCAGGGTTTTCATCGGTGTCGATAATGGTAATTGTGCGGCCGTTATCGCTCACTTTAAAGCTGAAGTCTTGGGCGCAAGGTGTTTCTTTATCGACATCAGTAATAGTTGCGCCAGTAAATAAAAAGCCTTTAGCAAGCGTGGCTTGATCTAAACTATAAATGCCCGCGGTTTCGGTTCTTACAACTCCGCCGCCTGTAGCCTTTTTGTCATTCATAGAGTATGTAAAGTTAGCTTTGTCGTCACTGTCTAGTACAATGTTAACTGTAAAGTGAATTTGTTCTTGAGTGTTATTCATATTATTTCCTTTTTTATTCATAGTCATAATGTAAAATTAGTAATGCCTAGTTTTACTAGGCTTGCTTTTATCTTGGGTATTTCGTTTGCTCGGTTTAAGCAAGTGTATGTTTGCACTTGAGGGTACTTTACGTGAATGCTTTGGTTTATTTTTACTGTTTGAATAATGGCGTTAAAGGCATTTAAGCAAAATTGCTCTCGTTGTTCGCTGGTTGTTGCTAATTTAGCTTTGAGTAGGTTTATATTTATAGGGGCTAAGTTATCTTTATTTTTCATTTTATTAGTTATGTATCTTTTATATTCGACATCACTCTCGAGGATCGTTAATAACTCTTGTGCTTTAAGTGAGAGGTTTCTGTCAATGAAATAGTGAATCAAACTAATTTGTATATTGATAGGTCTGATATTATTAAAGCTTTGTGACTTTAAGAACGTAATAGTTTCTTCTACCCTTGGATCAATATTTCTGTCATTAGACAGTATCAATAAGTACACTAAAGAGTGGTAATACATAAGCTGGAACTTATTGTCTTTGGGGTCTTGTTCTAAAGCTTTGCTTATAATTTTGTTAGCAAGAAGTGCTTTTTGATAGGCTATTCGTTTATCGGTTAAATAACTCAGTAAGAAACTTTGTTGCATGTGTATATTTGCATTCATGTAAAGAAGACTTGCGTCATTGGGGTGGTTAGAAGCCATTTTTTTGACTACAGTTACCGCCTTTTCTAACATATCTATTGCGAGATTAAAGTTACCTAAGTTACCTTCAGTTTTTGCAAGCCAACTAAGGGTATCGGCCTTATCGCGTAATAAGTTTTTGTTGCTGGGTTTAAGCTCAAGGGCTTTGTTTTTAAGAGCCAGCGATTTTGTAAAGCGTTCTTTCGCGGCTGTGTAGTCAAATTTCTCTGTGTATAAAGACCCCAGCGAATTATGCGAATACGATAGCTCCATAATCGAGTTAAAATCATTCGGTGCTAATGAATACATTTTCTCGCTGTAGGCATGATATTTTTTAAATAATGGCTCAGTAGCAGCGTAATTACTTTTATCATAATGAAGCTGACCGAGCCAAAAGGCATTAGCACCGGCGAGTGTGAGAAGCTCTAAGTTGTTTGGCTGAATTTTTAATAATGCCTCAAGGCGAATGCGGGCGTTTTCAAAGGCAGTGAAGGCCTCAATGGTTTTACCGCGGGAATAGGCCACTTCTCCCATGGCTTCCAGAGTTTGCGCGTACTGAAAGCGACTTTTAAATTCTCCTTGTTGACTGCTAAAGTTAAATAGCGAGCTTGGTTCATCAACTTGATTAGTAAAATACTCAAGTGCTTTATTACTAATGCCATCAAGTAAGTCCATACGCTTAACGCTGCGTAATTTGTCGGCAAAATCACCTACCATAAATCCTAGTAAGCTTTCGGCCTCTTGGCGTTTTTGCTGTGCAAGTTGCTGCGCTTGAAAGCTGGTAACACTCATAAATAGGGCAACACAGGTAAGTAAACAAAGCAGAGCGACGGTGCCGCGTTTTATGGTTGTTTTTGTTTTACTGTGTTTAAGAGAGCTGGTTATAAGCGCGCGTTCGTCATCGTCTAGTTTGAATATATTGTCGTTTAATAAGGTAACGGCTTCTTGCAGTGGTTTACCCGATGCTAACAGGTAGGCGCTACTTTTGTGCTCATTAAGCCATTGTTGCGTGTGGTGGTGTAAGCGGCTTTTTATAGCAAGGGCATCTTTATGGTCATTAATCCACTGTTTGGCACGTGGCCATTGGCGTAATAATGCCTCGTGAGCAAGGCTAAAGTAAGCTTCTTGGTTTTGTAAATGCGATACAAATAAGCGGCTATCGACCATGGCTTGAACCAACTCTTTTTGGCTGGTGTTGGTTAAGGCTTGCAAGCGGGCTGCGCGGCTAGTAATGGTTTTACCATCTGGGTTTAGTGTTACTAATTGCGATAACACGCTTTTCAGTTGCTGTTGTTGCGCTTTAGAAAGCCCTATAAATACCTCTTCGGCTTTTTTACCAATGGCACCCTCAAGACCGCCGAGTTTTTCATACACACTGTGCAATAACTCATTATTATCACTGCGCTGTAAATACAGCTCTTGCAGTGTGTATTGTAGCATAGGCAGTGCATCTGGATTATTGGCGGTATCAGCGCAAAGTATTTCATCCAGCGGGGTTTTAGTGTGTGGGTCTTGTGAAAACGTTAAATTAGCGGTTAACGCTGGCAAGCGAATAATTTGTTGTAGCTCATGGCGATTTGGCGGAGTTAAATCGTAATGCGCGCCATGAGCTTTGCCCACCATAAGGCTTGGTTGCTCAACCACTAAAGGGTAAAAATCGTTACGACAGGCACTAAATACAATCACCGCTTTAGAGGTCGCTAAACGCTCAATAACAGATAAAAAATGACTTCGGGTGTCGTTACTAAATAGCGGTGAGGAAAGTAGCACCTCTAAGCGGTCTATAAACAAAAACAATTGCGGCGTTTTTGCTGCTGTTTGGGTATTTGCAATTGTATTTTTTAAGCCGCTAATTACATTATCTATGTCATGTTCTAGTTGCTGTGCCAGCGTTTGTGCGCTTAGCCCTGTAAATACTGGAATGTCGTTAATATCCCAATCGAGCATGGCCGAGGCGAGATCTAAATACAGCCTATTTTGAGCTACATCTGCAAAGTCGAGTTGGGTGTACGACATTACTCTAATGCCGTTATAGCCTCGCTCGTCGAGTAGTTTTGGCAATATACCCGCATTAACTAATGATGATTTACCCGTGCCACTAGGGCCAAGGATTAAACAAAATGCGCGCTGTAATGTTACTTGGTTTGATACGCTCTCTAATAACGTGCTGATGGCCTTATTACGACCAAAAAATAAGTGGGTATCGGTTGGGTTATATGCACTCAAACCTAAAAAAGGGGAGCCGCCTTGCCATGTGTTAACTTGGTTGGGGAGATCATCAGCTAATGGAAACTCAACCGATGCAATAACCCTATAACCACGTTTACGTATGGTTTCTATGTATTGCGGGGCGCTTGCCTTATCACCCAGAGCTTTTCGAAGTTGAGTGATAGTTTTATGCAGAGGGTTATCGCCGGTTTCTGTGTTTGCCCAGCAGTGAGTTAATAACGCTTCGCTACTCACTATCTCTGCTTGATTTTGACACAAGTATACCAGTACATCCATGGCTTTAGGTTCTAGCTGTTTTTGTTCCTCAGCGCGTTGAATAGCGTTACTGGCAGGGGTTATTTGCCATTCACCTAAATAAAAGGGAGGTTGATGCATAATAGGCTCATTTTTATAGTTATAAGTGCACTTAGTTTTTGCTTTAGTTATATTTAGTAGTACTAGTTATTTTTATTAAGTGTAACAATGCGCTGTGGAAACGGAATTTCTATATTGGCATCGTTAATTGCTTTATATACGCCGCCATTAATAGCGAGCTTAGTTTCAATAATTTTAGTGGTAGGAACCCAGTATCGATAGCTAATAGTAACGCCGCTATCAGCAAAGCGCTCTATGCCAATTTGTGCATTGGGTTGTTTAGCAACCAGTTCGTGATTAGCTAATACGTTTTCGATAAGGTTGATCGCAGTATCACTAGAGGCGCTGTAGGCTATGTCTATTTCACCTTTTACTAAAGAGTAGTTAAATGAGTTATGTAGGATTTCGCCAACGATATGCTTATTGGGAATGGTTATTTCTACTTTTTCTTCATTAATTAACACGGTGTGGCCCAGTTCAATTACTTTTACTTGACCACTAACCCCTTTTACTTCTATGGTATCGCCTACCACAAATGGCCGCGTGGCAATAATAGCAAGCCCGGCGCCATAATTAGAAAGCATGCCTTGTAATGCTAAGCCAGCACCTAAAGAAGCGGCACCTATTGCAGCAACAAACGGGGTAACACTAATGCCAATTTTACCAAGTGCAATTATGATCACCATAATGATCAGCAGTACTTTAACTACATTACTAACAAAGTTAGTTAAGGTGATATCAACGTTATGTCGAGTCATCAAATTGGCAACTACTTCGGCAAGCTTTTTCGCCACCCAAAGACCAACCAGTAGAATAAAAATAGCACCGACTATTTGCATACTATAGGTGACTAAATACTCGGTAAGTAGGGCGTAGTACTTTTCAAATTGCTGAATTTCGGAACTGATCATGGTGAGCTCTAGTTTTAGTTATATTGGTATCAACTTACTATAACAAAGTGCTCACTAAAATTGGATATAATAGTGGTACTATCACAGCAGTTAATAGCGCACTCAATGCCATAGCCACCGATGAAAACGCCCCTATTTTTGGATGTTCGGCAATTGCAGCCGCTGTACCTATAGCGTGACAGGCCGTTCCCATTGCAATGCCTTGTGCCTCAAAGTTAAATATTTTAATTAATTTTAGTAACAAAAAGCCAAACAAAGCCCCAAGCAAACCAATAAAAATAACCATAGCAGCGGCTAGCGAGCTGATCCCGCCAAGTGAGTCGGTGACAAGTAATGCAATAGGTGTAGTAACGCTAAGTGCCGCAACTGAAGCGCTGAGCTGCGATGGGACAGCAAATAAAACACTTAATACAAAAGCCACCAGTGTGGCGTTAATAATGCCAATACTGCAGGTGACTAAAATGAGTAAAAAGTTTTTTCGAATATGCATAAACTGCTGATACAAGGGGAGGGCTAACGCGACTATGGCCGGCTCTAATAACCACGTTAACAACCGACTATGCGATGCAAATTGTGAATAAGGTAATTTAAGGTTAACGAGTAATAAGGCAATAATGCCGATACTTAAAAATACGGGGTTCGTGAGGGATTTTAAAATGCTGTGACTTACTCTCACATTGAGCATTTTTAGTCCAAAAAAAAGAGTCATTATAAAAGGGATGGTCAACCACCAAAGGCTTGGCGTTATTGCACTGATTTGCTCATTCATTGTTTTCAGTGCCCTTAAAGTGGCCAACCACACTGGCTACTAAAATTAAGCTACTCAAGGGCACTATAATCATCACAGTGGTTAAAAATGGCCAATGTGTTTTTATAAGTCCCAAGTGTTCAATAAAACCAACGCCTGCAGGAATAAAGAAAATAGGCATTACATTTAAAATAGGCGAGGCGCATGGAGTAAGTTGCTGCTCTTTAACAATGCCTGATAAAAGTAGTACCAGTAAAATAACCATTGCTAATAGTGGCGCAGGAAAACTGGCATCAATAAAGTGCATAATAAGTTTGCCCGCTGCCAAGCAAAGCAAAATGATAGCGCTACTTAAAAAGTATTTCATGACGACGACTCAATACAATAGAGGATTATCACTTTAACAAATAACGCTGTTTTGTGCATTGTGCCTTAGTATTACCATCAATGTTACCAGTGCTTGGCGTTTGAAAACTCAATACCAGTTTTACCTTTTGCTTTAGCAATGGCTTTTTTAGTATTGGGGTTGCTTAATAAGCGAATTTGGCTCCATGTTTCTTTAGCGAGTATTTTTCGAGCTTGGGCTTTATAGCTTTGTTGAGTTACTCGTTTTATTGCCGCCAATGTGTCAGGTGAACGCGCTTGTAATGTTTCAAGCATTTCTTTAGTTGCTTTATCGGTATCTTCGGTTGTTTTTGTTACTAAACCGAGTTCAAAAGCGTCTTGTGCGTTTATTGGTTCGGCATGGCTTGCTAGCCAAAGTGCTTGGTCGCGTTTTACTAAGCCTGAAAGCATAACATTAGCGCCCATGTCTGGGCATAACCCCCAGCGCGCTTCCATAATGGCGAGTTTGGCGTCGTGGTGAACAATTCGGTAATCGGCACCCAGTGCTATTTGCAACCCTCCACCAAGACAGTTTCCGTTTATTTTAGCAATTACAGGCACACTCAATGACTGCCAGCCCAGTACGACCTTTTGCGCTAGGTTTTGATTACCAGGAAGCCATTTGAATAGGAGCTTTATGATATTGAATGGTGAAGCCATAACCGCGTTAATATCGAGTCCCGCACAAAAGTGTTCGCCCTCACCGGTTAATACAACCGCACGAATACTGGCATCTTTTTTTATATTTTTAATCACCTTGTTAAGCTCAACAAACATAGCAAAGCTTAAGGCATTTTGTTTTTCTACACGATTTAATGTAACAGTGGCAATACCCTGTTTTTTTTCTAATTTTATCATTATGCACTCCTCTGACCTGTTGTTTGAGCTTATGTTTTTATTGATGTTAAGTAAAGTGGATGAAGATGAATAAAAACAAAGTGAATTTTTTAATGTAAGTTGGGTCTATTCCCTTTAAAGGAAAATTTAATTTAAAAGGTCAGCAGACCTTAATACAAACCCATCCAACAATATCTATAAGTATTAGGTAAAAGTAAAAAAGCCAGTATTTAACGTGTTTTTTTTATCAAAACCCTAGCAACTTTTGATATTATGATTGCCACTTAAAAGCTCAGAGGTTAACCATTCATGTCAGGTCCACGTTTATTTACGGTAGAAGAAGCAACTCATCAAGCTTATGATATTTTTTTAGAGCTGGCTCCCAATAATTTAAGCGACAAAGATATTGAAGAATTTAACCTACACCGTGAAGAACTAGGCTTTATTGAAGAAGATGAGCCCGATGAACAGTGGCAAGACTTTGTTGCCCTAGAAATTGAACCTGAGCATTTTATTCAAGTATTAGTTGGCCTTGAGTTTGATAACGAAGACGTATTATTTGCGAAAATTTTAATTAGCCGTGATAAAGACGCGCCTTTTTGTCATATTTTGTGGAAAGAAAGTGAATAACCATTTCTCTGCTTTTTTGTTATTGCCATTTGTAAGAGAACGTATTTTGCGAAACTCCTTTGTACTACTGCTTTTATTATTTAGCTGCTTTAGCTGGGCAGTTGATCCCTTTGAAGATTTTCATGAGTATGGGGAGCTCTCTGATGAAGAAATTCATGAGCTACACAAAGGCGAAGTATTGTATGGTGATACCGAATTTGGTTTTATTTTAAGTAAAGGTAACACTAATTCAACCAGTTTTAAGCTTAAAGGGAACCTTTATCAAGATTTTGAAAACTGGCGAAATCAATTCAAAATAGACTCTTTGTACAAACGTGACGAAAACGAAGAAACGGGTGAGTCGGATGTGACTGCTAATCGCGTGTTTTTCTCTGCACAGGGTAACTATAAAATAGGCGTTAAAAACTCGTCTTTCTTTATTTACGGGGATTATGAGGAAGATCAATTTAGCGGCCTTGATTTTAAAAGTACGGTAGCAACCGGTTATGGCGCACGTGTTTATCAAGGGGTTAAAAATAAGGTAGATATAGATATTGGCCCAGGTCTATACCGCTCAGTTGCTGATGATGAGTCTACAGCGCTTGAAGACGACAAAGACAAAATGGGTTATTTACTTCGTATTGCAATGCAGTGGGAGAGGTTGGTATCTAAGCGTACCCGATTTAATCAAGATATCAGTATAGAACAATCTTTGTCTGGGCTTAACTCACGGTTAAAGTCAGAAACGGCATTAATTAGCCAAGTGGTTGGCGCGGTATCGCTAAAGTTTGCTTATATGTATCGTTATAATTCTAAGCCTGAGGAAGATAAGCTTAAATACGATTCAGAGCTCAGTGCAACCTTAGTGTACAGTTTTTAATTTTTTAACTTTTTAATAGAGAGTGTTATGTATCAGCATAAGCAGTATGCGGTATTTATATTTGTAGTATTAGCGTGGATCAGTGGTTTTGTTGCGCTTGCATGGAATTTAATTGGTGCCGATGCCCCGTTAATCGTATTTGCCGGTATTTTAGTGCTGGTGGGCTTTTTGTTCCACGGTTTAACCATTAAAGTTGACGAAACTCATGTTAGCTGGGCATTTGGCCCTGGTGTTGCAGGCCAAAAATTAGCATTAGAAGACATAGTGGATGTAAAAGCAGTACAAAATTCATACCGCCATGGTATTGGTATTCGCATTACACACGATGGGTGGATTTATTCGGTATCAGGCTTTAGTGCGGTGCAATTAACGCTTAAAGATGGCACTCAGTATCGCTTAGGCACGAATGATCAAGCTGGATTAGTTGCTGCGCTTGAAGATAAAATAACCCCAGTTGAAATGCCAGCAGCAGAGCCTCAAGCCAAATTACGAACACAGAATAATATGCTATAAAAAAGCGCCTTAGGCGCTTTTTTTATAAACGTGTTGTAATTTTATTTAGCGGGTTTTAGTGCTCGTGGCCACAGCCGCCTTCACCATGTACGTGGCCATGCTCAAGCTCTTCGGCTGTTGCATCGCGTACTTCTAAAATTTCTACATCAAAGTTAAGTGTAATACCGGCAAGTGGATTATTACCATCAACAATCACTTCTTCGTCTTGAATGTCGATGATCATTACTGATTGGTCACCGTCATCTGTGGTTGCACGAAATTGCATGCCCACTTCAATTTCCATACCTTCAAACATTGATTTAGGTACAGCTTGCATTAAGTGATCATGACGCTCACCGTAACCTTCTTCAGGCTCCACTTTTACGCTTAGTGTATCGCCAGCTTGCTTGCCTTGCAGCGCGTTTTCAAGCCCTGAGATCAGGTAGCCTGTACCAACGATAAAAATTAATGGCTCACCGCCAAATGAGTTATCAATGGTATTGCCGTCATTATCTAAAACAGAGTAATGCATTTTTACCACTTTATTTGCTGCAACGATCATAGTCATTCCTATTATTCATCTTCAAGAGAGTAAGGTAGAGGCAGAATGTTTAGCTCTACCGAAGGGGTGTGTTTTGCACGAAGAGTCTGATCGATATCAGTATCGTTTGGCAACACGACCAAACCAGTTAAAGTCTGTGTTTGTTCATTATAGCTTTGCGCAATAAGTTTACCTGCGCGGCGCCAGTTTTCACCTAATTGAGTTTCAATGTCGGATGCTTCGAGTAACCCTTCACTTTGCCCTGAAACGATATACATAGCACGTTTGTTTTTGCCTAGGTACTTCATACGTGCAACGGTTTCTTGGCCTGTGTAGCAACCCTTTTTAAAGCTAATGCCGTTAATGGCTTGCAGATTAACCATTTGCGGTACGTATTCATCAATCGCATCGACACTTAATTGCGGTTCACCAGCGAGTATAGACGCTTGTTGCCATAGGGCATCGTTGTCGAGGGTCGACACGTCGTCAGGTAGGCAAAATTGGCTATCAACCATCAATAAAACGCGGTTTGATGCAAGTTTAAGGGCTTTACCGTGAGCGAAGTCACAAGCCGTTGCGTCATCGCTGAAGTGAATATCGAGTTGTACGAGTATGTCTGTTAAGTTATCGCCAAGTAGACCAATTAATCGCTCTGATGCTTTATTAATTTCAACTTTTGCAAATACAGCGTATTTTTTTAATTCAGCTAGTGAACGTTCGACTTCTGCACTTGAACCAGCTAAAAAGTAACTTTGTTGATAAGAAAATAGCTTAAATACACCCCATAACTTACCTTTTGCACTGCAGTGACCTGCCCACAAAAAGTTATCGTTGTTAAGTTTATTTAGATCTTGAGTGATTTGTCCGTGGAGGTACGATAATTTATCTGCGCCTGAGAGGCTAATAACCTGATGTGATAAAGGACATGCATAAACCTGAGACATAAACACCTTCTTTGCAATAACAAATGAGGTCACATAATAACGTAGTTAAAGCGTATGGTACAGCGACTAACAGACGATGTTTTTATAACTTAGTGCTGTTAAATTAACGCGTATTTGGTAAACTCGAGTTAATTAAATATGAGGTTTAAAATGGTTGAAATACATAGTAAAGCACGTATCCGTTGGGCTTGTCGCCGTGGCATGTTAGAGCTAGATGTTTTGTTTATGCCGTTTGTTGAAGAAGCTTATGATTCGTTAGATGCTAAACAGCAAGCGATTTTTCAGCGTCTATTAACGCAAGAAGACCCAGATTTATTCGCTTGGTTTATGGGCCATGAAGAATGTAAAGACGCAGAGCTAAACAGCATGGTTCAGCTAATTTTAGACCGAGTTCGTGTATAGATTTACCGTTACAGATAATAAAACAGACCACAAACCGATTGTGGTCTTTTTTTGTGTGCTGACTCTAGTGTTGTGCTTATTTATGAACTCGGTGGTGGCAACTCTTTTTTGTATTGCACTTAATACACTTGCTGGCATTATTGTTTGGCGAAAAATCGTGGCTGCTCAACCACAGCAAGGCATTATACTCTTAGAGCCGAATCAATTTCGTTTTGAAGGATCTGGCAGGCAAATTCAAGGGGTAATTAGTAAGCAAAGCCGGTTACTTGGTCAGAGTGTGTGGCTGTATATTAATGGCTTTAGTAAAAACTATTGGCTGATTATCTCAGCCAATAGTGTTGATGAGCAAAGCTATGCGCGCTTAAAACGGGCAACGCTTGAAGCAATTAATTACGTAGCGGAGTCAAAATAGTGGGCGTTGGGTTCTCATTTTGCTCTGGATAATCAATAGTAAAGTGTAGTCCACGACTTTCTTTACGTTCCATAGCGCTTCTAATTATAAGCTCGGCAACTTGCACCAAATTACGTAACTCAAGTAAGTTATTACTCACTCTAAAGTTTGCGTAATAATCGTGTATTTCCTGTTGTAGCAGTTCAACACGATGCAGCGCACGTTCAAGGCGTTTTGTTGAGCGTACAATCCCCACATAATCCCACATAAATAATCGTAGCTCATGCCAGTTATGGGTGATCACGATTTCTTCATCTGAATTAGATACACGGCTTTCATCCCAACTAGGTAAATCTACCAGCGCGGGTGCGGTCTCTATTTTACTTAAAATGTCTTTTGCTGCTGCATGGGCAAATACAATGCACTCTAATAATGAGTTACTTGCCATGCGGTTAGCGCCATGTAAGCCGGTATAAGCCACTTCACCCACAGCGTATAAATTTGCTAAATCCGTTTTACCGTTAAAGTCGGTCATTACGCCACCACAGGTGTAATGTGCCGCAGGAACGACAGGGATTGCTTCTTTGGTAATATCAAGCCCTACGCTCAAGCATTTAGCGTAAATAGTAGGGAAGTGTTCAATAATAAAATCTTTGTCTTTATGGCTAATATCTAAATATAAGCAATTTGCGCCAAGGCGTTTCATTTCAAAGTCGATAGCGCGCGCTACAATATCGCGAGGAGCGAGTTCTTCTCGTTCATCAAACTCTTTCATAAAGCGAGTGCCATCTGGGCGTTTTAAATAGGCCCCTTCACCACGCATTGCTTCAGTAATTAAAAAGTTTTGTAATTCTGGGTGGTAAAGACTGGTTGGATGAAATTGATTAAATTCCATGTTAGCAACGCGACACCCTGCACGCCAAGCCATTGCTATGCCATCACCGCTAGAAACATCAGGGTTAGAGGTGTAAAGGTACACTTTACTTGCGCCACCGGTTGCTAAGGCAACAAATTTTGCGCCAATGGTTTCTACTTTTTTGGCTTTTTTATTCCACACATGCATACCGTGAACATGTGACCCCGTTTTACCAATATTTTTATCAGTAATTAAATCAATCGCATTATAATGCTCTAACAAGGTGATATTACTGTGCGCTTGAACTTGGCTAATCAGCGTTGTTTGCACTGCTTTGCCAGTAGCATCGGCAGCATGCAAAATGCGTCGATGGCTATGACCCCCTTCACGGGTTAAATGAAAGCGCTCTTTACCTTTACTATCAAATTCCATATCAAAAGGCACGCCTTGGTCAATCAACCATTGTAGGCAGTCATGCGCATTACTGGCAGTGTAATGAACAGCTTCTCTGTCACACAAACCGCCACCGGCATCTAAGGTATCTTCAACGTGAGATTCTATACTGTCATTTTTTTTATCAAAAACAGCGGCAATTCCGCCTTGGGCATAAAGAGTAGAACCTTCGGTTAATTCACCTTTACTGATCACGGTAACGTTACAGTAATTAGCCAAAGATAAAGCAAGTGATAAGCCTGCTGCGCCGCTACCAATAATAGCGACATCGGTAATGTGATGTTTATTTTGGTTCATCTGTGAGGTACTTTGCGGTTACAATGCTCAGATAGAGCAATATTTATTTTTAATACTTACAGTTGTACCATATTTGTTGAACTACTACTAAGTGGTTTTAGCGTATAAACGCGTAATTTGTAGCTATTTTATAAAAAAACAATATGAGTCAGAACTTTTTATTCATCTAAGGGTCAGAGTAGGTGTGAACAATGGCGACACTATGAATAATAAGCAAGAATCAATCAGAGGAGTACCGGCTCGAATGAGCGAGCAGGAATTAGATTTAGCGTTAGTGAAAAGGGTCCAGCAGGGAGATAAAAACGCCTTTAACCTATTAGTTAAGAAGTATCAGAACAAAATAGCCGGTTTGATCTCACGTTATGTATCAAATCAAGGTGACATTGCTGATGTAGCACAAGAAGCGTTTATTAAAGCGTATCGTGCCCTTCCAAACTTTCGTGGTGATAGTGCTTTTTATACTTGGCTTTACCGTATCGCCGTTAATTGTGCTAAAAATTATTTAGTGGCTCAAGGGCGTAAACCGCCAGCAAATGATATAGATGCTGACGATGCCGAGTTTTATGAAGGTGCAGATTCAATGCGTTCTAACGCGTCACCTGAAAATTTACTATTAAGCGAAGAAGTCCGCGCTGTTATTTTTAATACGATTGATAGTTTGCCTGAAGATCTTAAAACCGCGATTACTCTTAGAGAAATTGAGGGTATGAGCTATGAAGAAATAGCCGTGGTTATGGATTGCCCAGTCGGGACGGTACGTTCGCGTATTTTTCGTGCCCGTGAAGCAATTGATAATAAATTAAACCCATTAATAGGCGAGTCTTAGTATGACAAAAGCACACGTTAACCGCTTAGATGACGAATCGTTATCAGCATTACTTGACGGTGAACAAACATTAAATGATGCAACTATTGCATCGGATGATGTTGCTACGTTTGGCCGTTACGCGTTAATCGGTGATGCAATGCGAGCTAAAGAAAATAACAATAATATGGATTTTGATATTAGTGATCGCATTTCGTTAGCACTTGAGAGTGAGCCGGTTTATGCAGACTTTAGCCAGTCTGATAAGTTGGCAACCCCTTCAAATACCGAAACAGAAAATAAAGTAGTGGCGTTTAATTGGCGTAAACCAGTTGCTCAATTAGCGATTGCAGCGAGCGTAGCAATGTTTACTATTGTTGGTGTGAATACCTTACCGCAAGGTGAAGATGCTGTGCAAAACGAAATTCCATTATTGCAAACCACGCCGTTAACCGGCATGGCGTCGCCAGTAAGCTACTCATCGGCACCTGCACTTGATAACGCAGAGCAAGGTTTGCGAGAGCTTCAGCAGCAACGCATTGGCGCATTAGTACTTGAACATCAGCGTCAAGCGCGTGTAGCTCATTCGTTAAAAACAGCTAAAACAGATGAAACATCCCCAGAGGAAAAAAACTAATTAGATGAAAGTAATTACTTTTATTATGTCATTGGTGCTGAGTTTTAATACTTTTGCCAATGACACAAACCCTGCTAAAGATTTACTGCTTGAAATGGCCAGTGCAGTTCACACTCGTAATTTCGACGCCTCTTTTGTTGTTGTTAAGGGTAAAAGTATGGAGCCCTACCGTTGGGTGCATGCTAAACAAGGTGATATAGAGCTTGAACATTTAAGTTTGCTTAATGGTGCAGGCCTTGAAATGATCCGCATCGACGATCAAGTTACCTACTTTGAACCACAATCAGAACCTTACTCGTTAACAACCGATTCAATTGCAGGGCCTATCCCAGAAGTCTTATTTAAAGATATTAACCGCTTAAGTGCGCATTATGATTTTGTGCTTGGTGGTAAAGGTCGTATTGCGGGGCGTCCTGCTCAGCTGGTTCGAATTGAATCTAAAAACGATGACAAATATAACTATTGGATTTGGATTGATACTGAGTCGTCTTTATTGTTGAAAGCCGCCTATGTGAATCACCAAGGCGAAGCGCTTGAGCAATTACAACTTACCCACATTAGCGTAACTGAGCAACCGGCAAGCTTATTATTAGAAGTACTTAATCGTAATTTTCCAACACCATTACCCGCTAATTCAATTGATGAACAAAGCAAAGCGAATGCTATGAATTGGACTATTGGATGGCTACCTGAAGGGTTTGAATTACTTAAGTCCGATAGACATAAGCTCGACTTAAACAATGAATTAACAGATTACTATTTATTCTCTGATGGATTTGTTGAGGTATCAGTATTTGTGCAACGGCCACTACCAGGTAAGCGCTTAAGCGGAGCTCTCACCTCAGGAGCAACCACTATTTATGTGCACAACGGCGGAAATTTTGATGTGTCTGTGGTGGGGAACATTCCAACCATGAGCGCTAAAGCGATTGCTGAGTCTGTTTCACGGGCATTATAGATGATAGAACAAACGTTAACCGTCGTGGCCCTTAGTGGCCACGTTGCGCATTTAGAAGCCCAACAAAAGCAGGCCTGCGAAGGCTGTAATGGTCGTTGTGGCTCTCAAGTGTTTAGTAAGTTATTTGGTACAGCAAAGAAAACCTTACCCTATAAATTCGAAACGCAATTAGAAGTTGGACAAAAAGTGACTATGTCACTGGATGACAGCCATGTTGTAAAACATGCCTTTGCCGTTTACATGCTGCCCTTATTTTTGAGTTTAATCTTCGCCTTAATAACCAGTGAATTAATACTATTGGCTGAAGGTTGGCAAATTTTAGCAGCGATATTGGGTGGCATCACCGGCTTCTTAATTGCTAAAACATGGGTAAAATCACTTAGGCATGAGATTAAAGTGATAAAAATTCATCCAATTAGTCTTCCTTTAACTCAAATAGATGGTGATTGACGCCAATTAAATGTAAAATTGCGTTTTTATGCCACAGTAACTTGAAAATGCACAGCAAGTATTTTCAAGTTATTTAGGCATGCGACCTTAGTCCTTTAAAATAGAAGTTTAGAATCCAGTTTATGAAGCATATCCGTAATTTTTCGATCATCGCCCACATTGACCATGGTAAATCGACCCTTTCTGACCGTTTGATCCAAGTTTGTGGTGGTTTAACCGACCGTGAAATGCAGAAGCAGGTTCTGGATTCAATGGATATTGAACGTGAGCGTGGCATTACCATCAAGGCGCAAAGTGTAACGTTAAACTACAAAGCAAACGATGGTGAAACCTACCAGCTCAACTTTATCGACACTCCAGGTCACGTTGACTTTACTTATGAAGTATCACGTTCATTAGCCGCGTGTGAAGGTGCATTGTTGGTTGTTGATGCTGGCCAAGGTGTTGAAGCACAAACATTGGCTAACTGTTATACCGCCATCGAAATGGACTTAGAAGTTATACCGGTTCTAAATAAAATTGATTTACCGCAAGCTGACCCATTACGTGTAGCCGAAGAAATTGAAGACATCATTGGTATTGATGCCCTTGATGCCGTGCAATGTAGTGCTAAAACAGGTGTGGGTATTGCCGAAGTACTTGAAATGATCGTTAAAGATGTACCGCCACCAGTTGGTGATAAAGACGAGCCATTACAAGCGCTAATTATCGATTCTTGGTTTGACCCGTACCAAGGCGTTGTATCGCTAGTGCGTATTAAGCATGGTGAACTTCGCGCGGGCGACAAAATTAAAATTATGTCGAATGAGCATATTCATACTGCAGATCATGTGGGTATTTTCACACCTAAACAAACTAATACCGGTATTTTACGTACAGGTGAAGTAGGGTTTGTTATTGCCGGTATTAAAGAAATACACGGTGCACCGGTGGGCGATACTATTACTCATCAAAAAAATGCGGCACCAGAACGCTTACCTGGTTTTCAAAAAATTAAACCACAAGTCTACGCGGGCATGTTCCCAATTGCGTCAGATGATTACGAGTCGTTCCGCGATGCACTTAACAAACTAAGCTTAAACGATGCGTCGTTATTCTTTGAACCAGAAAATTCAACCGCATTAGGGTTTGGTTTCCGTTGTGGCTTCTTAGGTATGCTGCACATGGAAATTATTCAAGAGCGTTTAGAGCGTGAATACAACATTGACTTAATAACCACAGCACCAACGGTTATTTATGAGGTAGTGACTAAAGAGGGCACTACACAAATTGATAATCCATCTGACTTACCAGCCGTAAACGATATTTTAGAAATACGTGAGCCAGTAGTAGAGGCTAACATTTTAGTACCGCAAGAGTACTTAGGTAGCGTAATCACTTTATGTGTTGATAAGCGCGGTATGCAAACTAAAATGAGCTACCATGGTAAGCAAGTTGCAGTAACGTATGAACTGCCAATGGCCGAAGTGGTAATGGACTTCTTTGATAAGCTAAAATCAACCAGTCGTGGTTTTGCGTCGCTTGATTATAACTTTAAGCACTTCCAAACCTCAGACATGGTACGTGTAGATATACTCATTAATGGCGAGCGTGTTGATGCCCTTGCTATTATTGTACACCGTGAAAGCGCGCAGTCTCGTGGTCGTCAGCTTGCTGATGCGTTAAAAGAGCTTATACCACGTCAAATGTTTGATATTGCGATTCAAGCAGCAATTGGTCAGCATGTAATCGCGCGTACAACCGTGAAGCAACTTCGTAAAAACGTAATCGCTAAGTGTTACGGCGGTGATGTAAGTCGTAAGAAAAAATTACTTCAAAAACAAAAAGATGGTAAAAAGCGAATGAAGCAACTTGGTAACGTTGAAGTGCCTCAAGAAGCGTTCTTAGCCATTTTAAAAGTTGGTAAATAAAAAATAAAGGGATAATAAATGGCTGGCTACTTTTCAGTTTTATTGGTGTTATTAACCTTAGGCTCAGGCTTAATATGGTTAATAGATCACTTAATGTTTGCCCCTAAAAGGCAAGAGCGTTTGGCAATTGCACAAACTTCTGCCGGTGGCCAACTTGACGAAGAAACAGCAGCATTGATTGCGCCTGAGCCAGTCATTACTGAAACAGCAAAGTCGATTTTTCCGATGATTGCTGCTATCACTATTTTTAGATCGTTTATTTTTGAGCCGTTTCAGATCCCATCGGGTTCAATGATGCCAACCTTATTAGTAGGCGATTTTATTTTAGTGCAAAAGTATTCTTATGGAATTAAAGACCCTGTATGGCGCAGCCAGTTAGTGGATGTGAGCGAACCAGAGCGTGGCGATATTGTTGTTTTTAAATACCCATTAGATGAGAGAGTTGATTATATTAAACGCGCTATAGGCTTACCTGGCGATAAAATTGTTTATCGCGACAAGCGTTTATATATTCAACCAAAATGTGAAGAGGGTGACGTTAAAAAAGGCGCGCTTCTTTGCAACGAATTCAATAAAATTGATTTTAAATTAATTAATGATGATGAATTTATGCAAGGCCCAATGGCTTTAGCGCGTTTAAATGAAGATTTAACGACCTCTAGCCATGATATTTTAATCAACCCAAAATCGCCTGAACGTAAAGGGCGTTACTACCAGCAATTGGGCACTCCTGCAGATGAATGGGTGGTGCCTGCTGATCATTACTTTATGATGGGTGACAATCGCGATAACAGCCAAGATAGTCGCTTTTGGGGCTTTGTACCAAAAGAAAACTTGGTGGGTAAAGCTGTCTTTATATGGATGAGTTTTGAATTTGATAATGGCCCAGATGACATTTTACCAGGATGGGTTCCAACTGGTGTTCGTTTTGAACGCCTAGGTAATATTCAGTAACAATGAAAAAAAATGTAACAGAGTTATACAAAAGAATTGGCTACACATTTGCTGATCAAGGCCTACTTGAGCAAGCAATGACGCACCGCAGCCACAAAGGTCAACACAACGAGCGACTCGAATTTTTGGGCGACTCGATTTTGAGTTTTGTAATTGCCAATGCCTTGTACGCTAAATTTCCTAAAGCACGTGAAGGCGATTTAAGCCGCATGCGTTCGACTTTAGTTCGCGGCCAGACGTTAGCTGAATTTGGTCTTGAGTTTGAGCTAGGTGATTACCTGCGTTTAGGCCCTGGCGAGCTAAAAAGTGGCGGGTTTAGACGCGAGTCGACCCTAGCAGATGCAGTGGAAGCTATAATTGGCGCTGTATTTTTAGATTCAGACATTGATCGTTGCGGCGAGCTTATTTTAGCGTGGTATGAATCACGTTTAGATGCTATTTCACCAGGGCTTAACCAAAAAGATCCTAAGACCCTGCTGCAAGAGTATTTGCAAGCTCGTAAGCTATCATTACCTGGTTATACTGTAGTAGACACTAAAGGTCAGGCACACAATCAAACATTCACGGTTGAATGTATCGTTGATGGAATGGATAGCATTATTTCTGTTGGCAGCTCAAGGCGTAAAGCCGAACAAAAAGCGGCCGAAAAAGCATTGAAGATACTTAAAAATGAATCTTGATACCTTAATACAGCCTCATGAAGGCGAAATAGACACATTTTGTGGCATGGTTGCGATTGTTGGCCGTCCTAATGTGGGTAAATCAACCTTGCTTAATGAAATTATTGAGCAAAAAGTTAGTATTACCTCACGTAAGCCACAAACCACGCGCCATCGTATTATGGGTATTCATACTGAGGGTAAACACCAAGCGGTTTATGTAGATACCCCAGGTCTGCATGTTGAAGAAAAGCGCGCTATTAACCGTTTAATGAACCGCGCAGCGTCGAGCTCAATTGGCGATGTTGAACTGATTATTTTTGTTGTTGAAGGCACCCATTGGAATGCCGATGACGAGATGGTACTAAACAAAGTGAGCCAAAGCGGCAAGCCGGTATTGTTAGTTATTAACAAAATTGACCAAGTGAAAGATCGCGATCTTGTACTGCCACACATGAAATTTTTAGGCGATAAGTTTGATTTTATAGGCATTATGCCTGTATCTGCGACTCAAGGTAAAAACATTGACCTGATCAAAGAAGAAGTGACTAAACGTTTACCGCCGTGCGAATTTTATTTTCCGGATGACTACGTTACTGACCGCTCAATGCGCTTTATGGCTGCTGAAGTGATCCGTGAAAAGCTTATGCGCTTTATGGGTGAGGAACTACCTTACTCAGTGACTGTGGAAATAGAGCAGTTTAAATGGCAAGAAAACGGTGTTTGGCACATCAATGGCCTTATTTTAGTTGAGCGTGAAACGCAAAAACGTATGGTTATCGGTAACAAAGGCGAAAAGCTAAAAGTGATCGGCCGTGAAGCGCGTAAAGACCTAGAAGAAATGCTTGAAAATAAAGTATTTTTAGAACTATGGGTTAAAGTAAAATCGGGCTGGGCTGACGATGAACGTGCCTTAAGAAGCTTAGGCTACGGTGAAGATTAATAAGTATCGAATAGCCTAATATGGACAGCGACTTTTACAAAGCCTATTTATTACATCGACGTCCCTATAGTGACTCGCAAGTAATGTTAGATATGCTGGTAGAAGGCGTTGGCCAGCTTAGAATGCTCGCACGAGTTAGTGGCCGCCAGGCCACTAAACATAAAGCCCAATTGCAACCATTTCAATCCTTACTCGTCCATTACAATGGCAAATACGATTTAAAATATATTAATAAATTTGAGCTCTACGGCAACCCGTTATTTCTAACTGGTGATAAGCTTTATTGTGGCTTTTATTTAAATGAGCTAACTAATCGCATTGTGCCGATTAATGAGCCCATTGATCAAGTTTTTCAACTTTATAAAACACACCTAGAAAACCTTAATAGCGGTACTGACATGCAAGCGGTACTGCGCTCTTATGAATTTCAATTGTTAGAGTTACTAGGATATGGAGTTGATTTTAGTTTTGATGCGGACGGTGAGCCAATTGACGATACACAAACGTATAGCTACTTTGCAGAAGTAGGGTTTTCGGTGCAACATGACACGCGTTCTGGATTTACCGGTTCACAACTTAATGCCATAGCAAATCATGACTTTAGCCAAGCGGATGTGTTATATATGGCAAAGCAATTAAGCCGTTATTTATTAAAGCCATTATTGGGCAATAAGCCATTAAAAAGTCGTGAGTTATTTATTAGCTCTCAATAAACAAATTTCACAGGTACAAACATGAAAGATATTCTTCTAGGCGTGAATGTAGATCATATTGCAACGCTTCGCCAAGCTCGAGGTACTTCTTACCCAGATCCAGCCCATGCAGCCAGTGTTGCAGAGCATGCCGGTGCTGATGGTATTACGATTCATTTACGCGAAGACCGCAGACACATTCAAGACCGCGATGTGTATGTGATGGCTAAAACCATTCAAACACGTATGAACCTTGAAACCGCAGTAACCGATGAAATGATTGCGATTGCACTTGAGGTTAAACCTGAATATGTATGCTTAGTACCTGAAAAACGTGAAGAGCTTACTACCGAAGGCGGCTTAGATGTAGCGGGTAATATTGATAAAATAGCCGCAGCGACTAAAACTCTAACGCAAGCCGGTATTAAAGTGTCACTCTTTATAGATGCTGATAAAGCGCAGTTAGACGCGGCAAAAGCCTGTGGTGCGCCTTATGTTGAAATTCATACTGGGGCGTATGCTGATGCCACCAACGATGAAGATACAGCAAAAGAGCTTGAACACATCCGCCAAGGCGTTAAGTATGCAGCGAGTATTGGCTTAATTGTTAATGCCGGCCATGGTTTGCATTATCACAACGTGAAGCCAATTGCAGCGATGCCAGAGATTTACGAGCTTAATATTGGTCACGCTATTATTGCCCGTGCAGCGATTGATGGTTTAGATAAAGCAGTGCGTGATATGAAACGCTTAATGCTTGAAGCTCGCGCTTAGAATCATAAATAACAATAGACAAGACGAGCTATAGCTCGTCTTGTCTATTGTTGTTATCAATGTTGGCATCAACAAGTAAGTTTTCCAGCTCGTCTTGAAGTTCAAACAGTTCGGGCTCTATATTATCAAGTACGCACTCATTTTTAAGTGATGTTTCGATCGTTTCAGCTAAGGTTTTAAGTTTTGGTACACCTGTATAGCAACACGCTCCATGAAATTTATGGATCACACTGAGTACTTGAGGGCAGTCATTGCTGACTATTGCTTGATTTAATAAGTTTAGGGTTTCAGGCACGCTTAATAACAACATGTTAAGCATTTCATTGGCTAATTCAGGCTTACCGCCTGCACGTTGCAGCGCCAACGTCCAATCAAGCCGAGTGCTATCAAAAGGCGCTGTGCTATGTTCAAATGTGCTTTTTGACTTATCACGGCTTACAGGTAATTGCGGACTATGATCGCAAATAATTTGATTGAGCATATCTTCGTCAATTGGCTTAGTCAAATAGCCTTCAAAGCCATCTTTTAATAATTGTTCTTTTTCACTATTAAGTGCATGCGCAGTTACGGCAATAATAGGTGTATCTTCATTTAAAGATGACTCTTTAATGAGTTTACAGGCTGTAATGCCATCCATTATCGGCATTTGAATATCCATAAAAATCACATCATATTTATGACTTTTACTTAAGCTGTAAGCTTGTGAACCATTATGGGCAGTATCAATCAATTCCACCTGTTCGTTGAGTAGGGTGTAAATTAATTTTAAATTAGCGTCGTTATCATCTACCACTAATACTTTTAATGGCAGTAGAGTTTGTTCATGCTGGTCTATGTTATGCGCCGGGTGATCAAGTCGATATGGTGCGGCTAATAACTCACATAATTTACGATGGTTGAGCGGTTTACTTAAACAGGCATCTGCACCGCTGCCTATAAAGGCTTCACGCATATTGTGTGATACAGTATTAAGCATTAAATATAAATAATCGGTTGATTCCCTAACCGCTTTTACATAGCTTTTTAAGCGCTGCATATCATCAACCGATGCCATGTGACCAATAAGGCATATATCAAAATTAATCTCTGATTTCTCGATACACTCTAAAAATTCACTTTCGCTATGACATCGAGTGACGCTAATTTTCCACTCTTGTAATAATGAAACAACGGCATGATGGGTATGCTTATGTGGCTCTAGGTAAAGCACACGTTTACCAATTAATGACTGGGTAGGCAAATCGTTGATAAATACATGATTTGGTAATCTAAATACGCCATTAAAAGTAAAGCATGTGCCACTACCTGGAGCTGAATTTAAGGTAATACGGCCATTCATTGCTTCAACAATATGTTTAGTAATAATAAGCCCTAAGCCAGTGCCACCAAATTTACGGGTTATACTGGAGTCGGCTTGGCCAAAGGCGGTAAATAACGCGTCTTGTTTATCGGCAGGAATACCCACCCCGGTGTCAGCCACCGACACTAAAATGGAAGTACGCTCCTCATCCAACAAACGATGGCTAATATCGACTTTAATGGCGCCTTTTTCAGTAAATTTTATAGCGTTACTTAATAGGTTAATAAGTACTTGTTTAAATCGAGTGGGGTCGCCGGTTAAGTGATCGGGCACCTGAGGGTTTATATAAATAGAGAGCTCAAGTTGTTTGTCGTGAGCGCTAGGTGCCAGTAATGTCATCACTTCGTTTACGCTATCGCGTAATTGAAATTGAATCGATTCAAGCTCCATAGCACCCGCTTCTAATTTGGAGAAGTCTAATATATCGCTAATAATGGTCAGTAAGCTGTTTGCTGAAAGCTCAATGGTATCAAGGTAATCTTTTTGGTTTTTATTTAGCGGTGTTTTATAAAGCTGGCGAGTAAAGCCAATAACCCCATTAAGTGGTGTGCGCAATTCATGACTCATTTTTGCTAAAAAGTCAGACTTAACGCGGTTAGCATCTTGGGCTTCTTTTTTAGCCATAGTGAGCTGTATATTTTGTGTTTCGTATTGCTCAAGCGTTTCGCGGTAATCACTAGTTGCTTGATCAATATTTTTTTGCATTTCGTCTTTTTGCATCACCATAGAGTGGGATATGGTATTGAGTCCTTCACGCAATAGTTCAAACTCACCATTCATGGGCTCAGTTAACCCTGTTTGTCTTTTCCCTTCAATCAACCTGTCGGTAGCAAGTACTAACTTATTTAGCGGTGTCATAAACATACGGCTAAGTTTTAGTGCTAAAATAGCTGCTAATACTAAGGCAAGAATAATAATAATACCGCTGACTAATAATGCGCGTTGCTGACCAATAACAGCTTTGTCGCGATTAAGTTGGATCACTACGGTACCTAATGTGGTCTGAAACTCAGAGGTATTCCAATCGCTATTAGGTGTTGTGTGATTAATAATAGGGGTAAAAAAAGTCACTAACTCTTCAGTTTGCTGAACATGTGTGGCTTTAAAACTGTCTATTTGTGTTTGCTCAATTAAGGTATCGAACGAGCGATGATAGTTACTAGTTATAATAAGTTGGTTGTTATCATTAAAAATAGCAATTGATTTAATCGCCGGTGAGTGTTTGTTATGTGTATAACGAATCACGCGATTAAGTAGTTTTTTATTTTTTTCCAGTAAAGGTTGTTCAAGAGCAATCGCTAAAGGCTCAGAAATTGTTGTGCCTTGTTGATATAAAATTTCATCAAGCTCAATGTAACGATTTATTGTAAAATAACCACCTAGTAATAGCCCAATGATCACTGTGGGGATCAGGGTGAGTGTTAAAACAGAATCGCGCAAGCCTAGTTTGGTCATAATCTGAGCATTATTATCATTTTTATTAAATGTGAGTATATACATACTCATAGCTATTCTCAAAGTAGAGACGTAATTCATCAACCTTTAAGGTAATGCCTCATGGCACAAATATTTAAAGCAAAGAAAAAACCACTACAACAGCAATCGCTAGAACTCGATATTACAGCAATGGATCACCATGGCCGTGGTATTGCTAAGTACAATAATAAAGTGTGTTTTGTTAGTGGAGCATTACCTGGGGAGCGAGTAAAAGCTAAGTTAGTTGATGATAAAGCACGTTACAGCCAAGCTGATACGCTTAAAATAATTAAAACCAGTGAATATCGCACAGCGCCTATTTGTGAACACTACAGCCAATGCGGTGGTTGCCAGCTACAGCATTTAGATACCACACAACAGGTAATTGAAAAGCAAGCTGCGGTGAATCAATTATTTGCCAAGTTTGCAAAATTAACCGATTTAAACTGGCAAGCCCCGCTGCAAAGCCAAGCAACTCATTATCGACGCAGTGCTCGAATTGCTGTTATGTTCGACAAGGCTGCAAAAAAAATGCGGGTAGGCTACAGAGCACGTGGCTCTAAAAGCATTGTTAGCATTAATCAGTGCCCAGTTTTAAGTGATGTATTTGCCGATGTATTTAATGTATTTGATAAAGTCATTAATCAAAACAAGACGCTACACAGTATTAGTCACTTACAATTATGTGCCGCTGATGAACAATCTTTTATTGTTATCCGCCATACCAAAGCGATTTCACCTCATGATAAGGCGTTTGTTGAGCAAAGTGTGGCAGCTCATAATTGGCAGTTAGTGTGGCAAAGTGACAGTGATACTATTGAACATTCACATTTAGCTATGCCATTTTATAAACTTGAACAGTTAAATATAACGTTTGAGTTTGGGCTCAGTAACTTTATTCAGGTTAACGCGAGTGTAAATCAAGCGATGCTGATCCAAGCTGCAAACTGGTTAGCACTTCAAGGCGATGAAAATGTTCTGGATTTATTTTGTGGTATTGGTAACTTCTCTTTAGTGTTAGCCAAACAAGCTAAAACAGTAACAGGAATTGAGGGCGTAACTTCGGCGGTTGCATTAGCAACACAAAATGCGCACACTAACTCTATTACTAATACCCAGTTTCATTGTTTTGATTTAACCACGAGCATTAAAAAAGCGCCGTGGTTTAATAAAGAATTAGATGTTTTAGTACTCGACCCCTCACGCACTGGTGCGATGGCAGTTTTAGAACAGCTTCCATTAACGCAGTTTAAAGCGATTTTATACGTTTCTTGCGACCCTGTTACTTTAGCCCGTGACAGCGCTATTATTTCGCAAGCCGGCTTTGAGCTGAACAAGATAGGGCTAATGAATATGTTTCCTCACACGGGGCATATCGAAACTATGGCGTTATTTCAACGGAGGTAAAGCGCATTATGGTAGCGACACGTCAATCTCATCAACATGATAAAGCGGGTGACTTTTTTTCACGCGTAGAATCTCTCGATTTGTCTCAAGAAAAAATCAGCTTACTCAACAAAGCGCAGCAGCTTTGCCAAACGTGCGATAACAGCGAGCGACAAAATACCGCTATAGAAATGGTGGAGATTTTAGTTGAGTTAAATTTAGATGCTGACTCTTTAGCCACAGCCTATTTAACCCCTTATTATTTAAATGATGTAGTGAGCATTGATGCGGTAGAAGAGCATTTAGGCAATCATGTTGCAGTGCTGCTTACAGGTGTGTCACAAATGGCTACCATAAGTACCTTAGCTCATCAAGGCAACGGCACTGTGCAAGTCGATAATATTCGCCGGATGCTGCTTGCTATGGTGGAAGATGTGCGCGCTGTGGTGATTAAATTAGCCGAACAGGTTTGCCATTTACGCAATGTCAAAGATGCCGCAGAAGAAGAGCGAGTAGTTGCCGCCAAAGAGACCGCTGATATATTTGCACCGCTTGCCAATCGTCTTGGTATTGGTCAATTAAAATGGGAGCTTGAGGATTTAGCTTTTCGTTATTTGCACCCCGATATTTATAAAAACATTGCCAAGCAGCTCGATGATAAGCGCCTTGCCCGTGAAGCGTATATGGTTGATATGGTTGAACAGGTCAAACAACGCCTCCATGAAGCGGGTATTAAAGCTGAGGTGTACGGCAGGCCAAAACATATCTACAGCATTTATAAAAAAATGGCGAAAAAGAACTACGAGTTTGATCAGCTATTTGATATACGCGCCATGCGAATTGTGGTTGAACGATTACAAGACTGCTACGGTGCTCTAGGTATAGTGCACACTAATTGGCGTCATTTAAATAAAGAGTTTGACGATTACGTTGCGACCCCAAAACAAAATGGCTATCAATCTATTCATACGGTTGTGTTTGGTCCTGAGGGTAAAACCGTTGAAATTCAAATACGAACACACGACATGCATCAAGATGCAGAGCTGGGTGTCGCCGCGCATTGGATGTACAAAGAAGGCGCATTACCAGGGCGTGGTTCAGGCTATGAGCAAAAAATTAGCTGGTTGCGTAAATTACTGCAATGGCAAGAAGAAGTGGTTGATGGCAGCGATTTAGCACAAGAGCTTAAAAACCAAGTGGTTGAAGATCGTGTGTATGTGTTTACCCCTCGAGGCGATATTTTTGACTTACCACTGGGGGCAACGCCTCTTGATTTTGCTTACTACATTCACTCCAATGTAGGGCATCGATGTATTGGCGCAAAAATATTTGGCAAAATAGTGCCATTTACTCATCAGTTAAGCACTGGTGACCAAGTTGAAATACTAACCCAAAAGCAGCCAAACCCAAGCCGTGATTGGTTAAACCCGTCGCTGGGATATATTAAATCGTCTCGCGCAAGGGCCAAAATCCACCATTGGTTTAAACAGCTCGACCGCGATAAAAATTTAAGTGCGGGTAAAGAAATCCTTGATAACGAATTACAAAAATTAGAGCTAACTTATAAAGATTTAGATCCTGCTATAAAGCGTTTTAATTTTAGAGAACTTGATGACTTAATGGTCGCCATTGGCGCAGGCGATATTCGTCTTAACCAAATGCTTAACTTTATTACCGACAGAACAGAGCATGAGCCGGTAATTCGTTTCAAATCGCCTAGTAAAGTGACTGGTGACAAAAACGGTATTGTGGTGGATGGGGTCGGTAGTTTAATGAGCCATGTTGCTCGTTGTTGCCGCCCAGTACCTGGGGATGAAATTATTGGGTATATTACTCAAGGACGCGGTATTGCGGTGCACCGAGAGGATTGTGATTCGTTTAGTAATTTAAAAAACAAGCACCCCGAGCGTGTTATTTCAGTGAGTTGGTCAGACGATATTAGTAGCTCTTATGCCTTAACTATTCGCATTGAAGCCAGCGATCGTTCTGGGCTAATTCGTGACATCAGTTCTGCACTTGCCAATGAAAAAGTTAATGTGCTCAATATGAACGTAAACACGGTTGATAGCACTCAAACTGCTATTTTTGTGATGCAAATTGAAGTGCATGACTTACAAGGCACAAACAAAGTGCTGTCTAAGCTACATCAGATCGAAGGGGTACACAGTGCAAAACGAGGGCAGTAATCAGGCTAACAATGAGGCTTTAAGCCAACTGCTGGAAATAATGCAAACACTGAGAAACCCTGAGGGCGGATGCCCTTGGGATCTCAAGCAAACGTTTGCGTCAATCGTACCTCACACTCTTGAAGAAGCCTATGAAGTGGCTGATTGTATTGAGCGCGACGATTTAAGTGAACTTAAAGGTGAACTAGGTGATCTGTTATTTCAAATCGTGTTTTATGCGCAACTAGCGCAAGAGCAACAATTATTTGATTTTAATGATGTAGTGGCTCAATTAAATGAGAAGCTGATACGTCGTCATCCACATGTATTTTCATCGCAAGACACCCCCACAACTGATGCCGAATTAGCCGCGCAATGGCAAGCAATAAAAGCACAAGAGCGTGCTACTAAATCCCAAGATGAAAGCTCAACACTTTGGCAAGATATACCAAACAGTTTACCTAGCTTAACAAAAGCTAAAAAAATTCAACAACGTGTAGCCGCTTTAGGCTTTGATTGGCCTACTTATCATGGCGCTATAGATAAAGTGAGTGAAGAGGTTGAGGAAGTGAAAGAAGCCTTAGCTCATAACCCGTACTCAGCGCATACAGCAGAAGAGCTAGGTGATTTGTTGTTTGCTACCGTGAATGTAGCGCGCCATGTTAAACGTGATCCAGAACAATTGCTTCGCAGTGCCAACGATAAGTTTTCTGCACGATTTGAAAAGGTGCAGAATTACTTAATTGCCCAGGGTAAATGTATTGAGTCAGCGTCTTTAGAGGAAATGGATGCGGCATGGGATGCAATAAAAAAATTAAATAAATAGGGACATAAAAAATGTCTGTTTTTTGTGCATAGATTTGCTATTTATAGCTGGATTGCTTAGCTATGTTTTGGTACAATTTCGCCCCGTCTTGTTTATATTCCAAAATCACTTGTTTGGGTATTATATTCCTTTTAATTCCTGATATTCTAGGGTTCGCATGAGTACAAAATTTATCTTCGTTACTGGCGGAGTTGTTTCTTCGTTGGGTAAAGGTATTGCAGCAGCATCATTGGCCGCTATTTTAGAAGCCCGTGGCTTAGATGTTACCATTCTAAAGCTGGATCCTTACATCAACGTTGACCCAGGCACAATGAGCCCAATTCAACACGGTGAAGTATACGTTACCGAAGACGGCGCAGAAACGGACCTTGATTTAGGTCACTACGAACGTTTTATTCGCACCAAAATGACCAGCCGTAATAACTTTACGCAAGGGCGTGTATATGAAGATGTACTACGTCGTGAAAGACGTGGTGAATATCTTGGCGCAACTATTCAGGTTATTCCTCATATTACCAATGACATTAAGCAACGTGTTTATGATGGCGCAGAAGGCCATGATATAGCAATCGTTGAAATTGGTGGTACGGTAGGCGATATTGAATCACAACCATTTATCGAAGCAATTCGTCAAATGGGTACAGAAATTGGTCGCGAACGCGCACTTTTTATTCACTTAACCTTAGTGCCATTCTTAGGCCCTGCCGGTGAAGTGAAAACAAAACCAACTCAGCATTCAGTTAAAGAGTTACGCTCGGTAGGTATTCAACCAGATATTCTTATTTGTCGCTCAGACCGTAAGCTGCCAAATAACGAGCGTGCAAAAATTGCATTGTTCACAAACGTTGAAGAAAAAGCAGTTATTTCACTGCCTGATGTAGACAGTATTTATAAAATCCCTGCGTTATTAAAATCGCAAGAGTTAGATAACTTTGTATGTCGTCGTTTTCATTTAGACGCGCCTGAAGCTGATTTAGCTGAGTGGGAACAAGTATTGTATCAAGAGTCTAACCCAACGGGTGAAGTGACAATTGGTATGGTAGGTAAATACATTGAATTACCAGATGCATACAAATCAGTAAACGAAGCATTAAAACATGCTGGATTAAAAAATCGTTTAACTATTAATATCCAATACGTTGATTCACAAGACTTAGAAACCAAAGGAACGGATGTTCTTTCTCGCTTAGATGCTATTTTAGTGCCAGGTGGTTTTGGTGGTCGTGGTGTTGAAGGTAAGATTTTAGCGGCAAAATATGCTCGTGAAAACAAAGTGCCTTACTTAGGTATTTGTTTAGGTATGCAGGTTGCGCTTATTGAATACGCACGAAATGTTGCCGGTTTAGTTGATGCAAACTCAACTGAATTTAACGCAAATTCAGAGTCGCCAGTGGTTGGTTTAATCACTGAGTGGTTAGATGCCGAAGGTAATGTTGAATTACGTGACGAAAAGTCTGATTTAGGTGGCACTATGCGTTTAGGCGCACAAAAATGTCATTTAACACCAGGCTCTAAAGTACATGATGTGTATGGTAGCGACGAAATTGTTGAACGTCATCGTCACCGTTATGAAGTTAACAACAACTTTGTAGCACAACTTGAGCAAGCTGGTTTAAGCTTTACAGGTTTATCTGAAGATAAAAAACTAGTAGAGATTATTGAGAATAAAGATCACCCTTGGTTTATTGCAGCGCAATTCCACCCGGAATTCACTTCAACACCACGTGATGGTCACCCGCTATTTGAAGGGTTTGTAGCTGCGGCTCATACCTATCAAAAAGCGTCTTCGTAATATAAAAAGGCTGTGCATGATGCGCGGCCTTTTTTGTTTCTAAGGCTAGCCAAACTCAGGTTAGCCGCACTCACCATTTTGGGAATATAGAGGAATCAAGATGTCAGAAATCGTAAAAGTAATCGGTCGTGAAATTATGGACTCGCGTGGTAACCCAACTGTTGAAGCTGAGGTATATTTAGCTGATGGTTCATGGGGCCGTGCTGCTGCACCTTCAGGTGCATCTACAGGAACTCGCGAAGCATTAGAATTACGTGATGGTGATAAAGCGCGTTACTTAGGTAAAGGCGTATTAAAAGCGGTTGGCTTCATTAATAATGAAATTGCAGAAGCGCTAAAAGGTCAAAACGCACTTGCTCAAAGTGATGTAGACCAAGTAATGCTTGATTTAGATGGTACTGAAAACAAAGAAAAACTAGGTGCTAATGCTATTTTAGCGGTTTCACTTGCTAACGCAAAAGCGGCTGCACAATCTAAAAAAGTAGAGCTTTACGAGCACATTGCTGACTTAAATGGCACGCCAGGTGTTTACTCTATGCCACTACCAATGATGAACATCATCAACGGCGGTGAGCACGCTGATAACTCAGTAGATATTCAAGAATTTATGGTTCAGCCAGTAGGTGCTACTAACTTCCGTGAAGCATTGCGTATGGGTGCTGAAGTATTTCATAGCCTAGCTAAGGTACTTAAAGCAGATGGACATTCAACAGCTGTTGGTGACGAAGGTGGTTTTGCACCAAACCTTGCATCAAACGAAGCTGCGCTTGCAGCTATTAAAGTGGCTGTTGCAAATGCCGGTTATGAGCTTGGTAAAGATATTACCCTTGCACTTGATTGTGCGGCCTCTGAGTTTTATAACAAAGAAGCAAATATCTATGACCTTAAAGGTGAAGGTAAGCAATTTACATCTGAAGAGTTTAACCACTTCTTAAAAGATTTAACTGAGCAATACCCAATTGTATCAATTGAAGATGGTTTAGATGAGTCTGATTGGGATGGCTTTGCACACCAAACCAAACTAATGGGCGATAAAGTTCAATTAGTGGGTGATGATTTATTCGTAACCAATACTAAGATTTTAAAACGCGGTATTGATAACGGTATTGCCAATTCAATCTTAATTAAATTTAACCAAATTGGTTCATTAACAGAGACGTTAGCTGCAATCAAAATGGCAAAAGATGCAGGTTTTACAGTGGTTATTTCTCACCGCTCTGGTGAAACTGAAGATGCAACTATTGCTGATTTAGCAGTAGGTACTGCTGCAGGTCAAATTAAAACGGGTTCATTAAGCCGTTCAGATCGTGTTGCTAAGTACAACCAATTGCTACGTATTGAAGAGCAATTAGGCGCTAAAGCACCGTACAATGGTTTAAAAGAAGTTAAAGGTCAGTAATTCTCTAATCAGAATCTGATATTTAAGATTATAAAAATCCTCGCTTATGCGGGGATTTTTTGTAAAAAATAGCATAAAAGGGACAAAGAAACGGGCTACGAGCATCGAGCTACGGGCGTTAAGCAAGCAGTGCGAATATCTAGGTTAAACAAGCCTAACGTTAGTTACTTTTCATCAATTAAAGCTGAAATTGCTTTTTTAAAATATCACCCGTAAAACTGGTTTTTAAGTAAAAGCCACGTGGCAGAGTTTTTATAATTTGTCCGTTTGGGCCTATTGCATCGGTAACAATATGGCTATTGGCTGCTTTTGGTCGTATTTGCATTACATCCCCTAAATGACCTGAAATTTCATCAACTCTACCAAGGGCTATAAGCTCCATTTGTTCTTCCCAGTCTCGCTGCAATTGTGCATCTTGCGCGGGGGAAGGTTGCCACAAAAAGCCACTGCCTATGGTTCTATCAAAAGGAGCGATATCGCGCTCACTTAAAATAGGTAACCATAAAACATGATTCAACTTTTTACGTACGCTACTTGTGTGCCACGTCATGCCAGTTACATTCATTAGTGGGGTGACCGACACAAAGGTGGTTTCTAGCGGTTTACCTTTATATGAAATAGGCAATGTTTTAAGCTCTATGCCTAAATCTTCAAAGTCGGGGAGCGGTTTTGAACCAGCGGTTGCGCCTAATACATACTCAATCAGTTGACCTGTCCAGCCTTTTTCACGCAATAAATCATCTGGCGTTTTAAAGTGGTACTGCTGTGCTAGTTGTCCAAGTGTGAGCCCTGCAATATTATTGACACGTTGCATTAGTTGATTAATTGAATGAGGCTTTAAAGGTTGCATACTGTTAATTTAGTTGAATAAATACCAACGCCATGATAGCAAATTAGCTTGATAGTGGATATCTTTAGTGGTTGGTTGATTTTTATACGTGCCGTGGTTGGTGCAATTTTATGCACTGCTTTAAAACGCTAAAATTAACTAAGTAACTGAACTACATTGTTTTTTTTGTTTTTGGTGTTCAGTTTTAATTAAGGTCTATAATTGTTGTAAGGATAAATACAGATGTATAAACATGTTTATCCACAGATTCTGTGGAGAACATCACTTTTTTGATCTTGTATTGTGGATTTGTTTGGTAAATGAGCGTGTTTTACAAAAGTTATGCACAAGCTGTGAGTAACCAGCACAAACAGTGTGGTTTTTATGTATTTACGTATGGCAGTGTAGCTTGTTATTCACATGCAATGGATTTCGCCATTAATTTGCTTTAAGTGAAGGTGTTAACGAGGCTTGCACGTAATAGTATTTGCCGTATTGCAGCTAATGTGGAACAATCATAAAAAATCGACTTACAAATGAGGCACTAAGGTGATTGATGCCGAAGGTTTTCGTGCCAATGTCGGAATTGTAATTTGCAATAATCAGGGGCAAGTGTTTTGGGCCAGACGCTATGGTCAACATTCTTGGCAATTTCCCCAAGGTGGTGTTGATGATGGTGAAACACCAGAACAAACTATGTACCGTGAATTACACGAAGAAGTAGGTTTGCGACCAGAAGATGTAGAAATAGTTGCAAGCTCAAAACATTGGTTACGCTATAAATTACCCAAACGATTAATCCGCCGAGATTCAAGTCCGGTGTGTATTGGGCAAAAACAAAAATGGTTTTTACTAAAACTGCGCTGTAAAGATGAAGATGTTAACTTACTGAAAACCCATCATCCGGAATTTGATGATTGGCGATGGGTAAGTTATTGGTATCCGGTTAGACAGGTTGTGTCGTTTAAACGGGACGTTTATCGACGTGTTATGAAAGAGTTTGCTCCCTTTGCTATGCCCTTTAATAAGCGAGAGCAACAAAAAGATCACTGGCGAAATAAAAGGTAGTTTTACATAAAAAGGAGCAGTGTATGCTGGCAACACTCAGAGCGATAGCTGAGTCTGTTTCGCAACAAGCGAATTTAGACGACGCGTTAGTGTGCTTTGTGAAAATGGTAAAAGATGCCATGAATACCCAGTGCTGCTCCATTTATTTTGCAGATTACAGCCAAGATAATTTTGTACTGATGGCTACCGAAGGGTTAAACCCTGATGCGGTGGGCAAATTTAGAATTGGCTTTACCGAGGGTTTAGTTGGACTTGTTGCTCAGCGTGAAGAAGCAATTAACATTGCCTTTGCCAAGTCGCATCCTCGTTTTAAACTCTCCCCAGAAGTTAACGAAGAAGGCTATAACGCCTTTTTGTCTGTGCCTGTTGTTCATCAAAAAAAAGTGTTAGGTGTTATTGTTGTTCAACAGAAAATGGCGCGGGTATTTTCTCAAGATGAGGAGTCGTTTTTAATTACGCTTTCTGCGCAGTTAGCTTCGCAATTAGCCCACGCTGAAATAAAAGAAGTATTACGCCAAGACGAGTCGTCTCATCAAACATCGGTATTAAAAGGGGTTTCTAGCGCGCCTGGTATAAGTATTGGTAAAGCTTTTGTTGTTATTCCTAAGCTTAATTTTAAGTCTATAGAACTTACTAAAAATAACGATGTTATTGAACAGCGTCGTTTATTCACCCAAGCAGTTGCTGCTACGCGCAAAGAATTTAGCACCTTATCGATGACGTTAAGTGACAGCATACCGCAAGAGGCGCTGGCTGTATTTGATGTATATCAGCAATTACTAGATGCTAAAAGTTTAGGTCATAATGTAGAGACACAATTACAAGAAGGGTGGTGTGCAAAAAGTGCATTAAAAATTGTGATTGAACGTTTAGTTGCACAGTTCAACGAAATGCAAGACCCTTACATTAAAGAGCGTGCGGTTGATGTTAAAGACATTGGCTTACGAGTGCTGCATCACTTAGTGAATACCGAACACGCAATAAAAGACTACCCTGAAAACACCATTTTAATAGCGCACACACTAACGCCAGCTATGTTAGCAGAGGTGCCCAATGAGCGTTTAGCGGGGGTTGTGAGTATTAATGGTTCAGCCAATAGCCATGCCTCTATTTTAACCCGTGCTATGGGCGTGCCTGCGATTTGGGGTATTGAAGATTTACCGCTATTGCAGTTTGATAGTAAAGAAATGATTTTAGATGCTTTTGCTGGGCGTTTATATATTTCGCCTTCGCAAATGCTTATTGATGAGTATACCGAATTACAACACCAAGATAACTTACTCAATAATCGGTTTTTAGAAGAACAAGCACTGCCTTCAATCACGTTAGACGGTGAGCATATTAGTTTATTACTTAATGCAGGGCTTGAGCTTAATACCCAACAAAATAGTGCCCATATTTGTGATGGTGTTGGCCTTTACAGAACCGAAGCATGGTTTATGCAAAAGGGACAGTTTCCATCGCAACAAGAACAAGAAAAGTGGTACCGAGAAGTACTAAGTAGCTATTACCCTAACCCCGTTGTTATGCGAACGTTAGATATAGGTGGCGACAAAGTTTTAGATTATTTTAACATTACCGAAGAAAACCCGTTTTTAGGATGGCGAGGTATTAGAATTAGCTTAGATCATCCTGAGCTTTTTTTAGATCAACTCAAAGCGATGCTAAAAGCGAATATTGGCTTAGGTAATTTAAAAATAATGCTGCCGATGATCAGTGGCACTGATGAAGTTGAAGAGTCACTGGCATTGTTTAACCAAGCTTATTATGAGTTAAGTGAAGCATTTCCTGAGCAACTAATAGAAAGGCCCGATATTGGTATTATGCTTGAGGTACCTTCAAGTGTATTTATGCTGCCAGAGTGGTCTAGAAAAGTCGATTTTTGTTCAGTGGGTAGTAACGACTTAACTCAGTATTTATTAGCCGTAGACAGAGCAAATGCACGCGTAGCCGATTTATTTAACCCCTACCATCCAGCCGTGTTGCGTGTATTAAATAATATTGCCAGCGAGTGTGAGCACTATGAATTGCCCTTTAGTTTATGTGGGGAGCTTGGTGGCGACCCCGAGGGCGCAATATTACTGATTGCTATGGGTTATAGGCGTTTAAGCATGAACTTATCGTCACTAAACAAAGTGAAGTGGGTGCTAAGGCGCTTAAATGTAAGCGACATGGAACAATTACTGAGCGAATGTTTGGCACAGCCCAACGCTAAACAAGTACTGCGGTTAACTCGTAGTTTTATGATAGAGCATCAGCTAGGTAATTTATTTTATACACCAAAATGATAGAACTGTAATTGTTTATATAATCAATTAAAATATACTTATAATTAAATGTATTAGAGATAACTATGTATGAACTAGGACTTCTAGTTGCAAGTTGTGCGCTGTTAGGCTGCATTGTTGGTTTTTTAGCAGGGTTACTAGGCATAGGCGGTGGTTTAATCATTGTGCCAGTGCTAAGTAGTTTGCTACTTAGTTTTGACGTTGCCGCTGCTGATCATGTGTTAGTTATCGCCATTGCAACATCTTTAGCCTCTATTTTATTTACTTCTACCTCTTCAGCGTTGGCTCATCATAAAAATGATAATGTGCCTTGGGAAATTGCTCCTTGGGTTATGTCGGGCGTGGCCATTGGTGCATTGGTAAGTGGCTTTGCTGCCAGCTTTATCCCTGAGAAAATGTTAAAAACGGTGTTTGCCGTCAGTGTAGTTTTTATTGCAATGAGAATGGTACTTTCTGCTCGTAATAAAGTGAGCGCAGAACACCCTTTGCCCGCAGGCCCCGTGCTAGCTAGTGTTAGTTCGGTAATGGGGGCTTTGTCTGGATTAATTGGCATTGGTGGCGGTGCATTACTTGTGCCTATGTTGCATTATTTTTCGGTTGATATTAAAAAGGCAATTGGTTGCGCTGCTGCATGTGGTATTGTAATTGCCTTTTTTGGGTCTATCGGTTACATCAGCGCTGGGTGGCATGTAACGGACTTAGCGCATGGTTTTATGGGGTTTGTATATTTACCTGCTTTATTTGGGATTGTTGTTACCTCATGGTTTATAGCGCCTATTGGGGCTAAGGCAACACATTACTTACCTGTGAATACAATTAAGAAAGTTTTCGCGATGTTACTGGTTTTCATCGCTATTAAAATGGTTTTTAGCTAAAGGTTTATTTTTATGGCACTGGAGTTTCCTCAAATTGATCCAATAATATTTTCTGTTGGACCACTTAGCGTTCGTTGGTATGGGTTAATGTACTTAATTGGTTTTGCGTTTGCGATGTGGTTTGCTAATCGTCAAGCTAAAAAACCAGGGTCGGGTTGGACTAAAGACGAAGTCAGTGATTTACTCTTTTACGGCATGCTGGGCGTTATATTAGGTGGTCGTGTTGGATATGTTCTGTTTTATCAATTTAGTTATTTTATCGAAAACCCCTTATATTTATTTAGAATCGATCAGGGTGGTATGTCGTTTCATGGCGGCACACTTGGGGTGATCACTGCGATTGCTATTTTTGCTTACAAGCGTAAAAAGTCCTTATTGCAAGTCGGTGACTTTGTAGCGCCTTTAGTGCCAGTTGGTTTACTTGCCGGGCGTATAGGTAACTTTATTAACGGCGAATTATGGGGCCGCACTACCGATGTTCCATGGGCAATGGTATTTCCAACTGGAGGCCCGCTTGCACGCCACCCATCACAACTTTACGAAGCTTTTTTTGAAGGTCTAGTATTGTTTGTCATATTATTGTGGTTTATTAAGCGTCCTCGTCCTGCGGGAAGTGTGTCAGGTTTGTTTTTACTGGGTTACGGCGTATTTAGGTTTGGTATTGAGTATTTTCGCCAACCCGATGCGCAATTGGGGTTATTTGCCGACTTCATTTCAATGGGGCAAATTCTATCGTTACCTATGATCATTGGCGGGTTAGGCTTACTTATTTGGGCCTATAAACAACCACAATCGCAAACAGCGGCAAAAGTTTAAAAGAAGAAGTTAGATGAAACAATATTTAGAATTATGTCAGCGCATTGTTGACCAAGGACAATGGGTTGAAAATAAACGTACCGGTACACGTTGTTTAACGGTTATAAACGCTGATTTAGAATACGATGTGGCGAATAATCAGTTCCCTATGATCACCACTCGAAAGAGCTATTACAAAGCGGCTATTGCTGAATTGTTAGGTTATTTAAGAGGCTATGACAGTGCTGAGCAGTTTCGTAGTATAGGCTGTAAAACCTGGGATGCTAACGCCAATGAAAATAGTGCCTGGCTCAATAATCCTAACCGTAAAGGTGAGGATGATATGGGGCGCGTTTATGGCGTTCAAGGACGTGGCTGGCAACGCCCTGATGGTTCAACACTGGATCAACTGGCAAAGGTCATTAATAATTTAAAAAATGGCATAGATGATCGCGGCGAAATTATTACATTTTACAACCCTGGTGAATTTGAACTTGGTTGCTTGCGCCCATGTATGCACACACATACCTTTTCATTATTGGGCGACACCCTGTATTTAACCTCATATCAACGCAGTTGTGATGTTCCATTGGGGCTTAATTTTAATCAAATTCAATGTTTTGTATTGCTTGCATTAGTTGCCCAAATTACCGGCCATAAAGCGGGTAAGGCATATCATAAAATTACCAATGCTCATATTTATGAAAACCAGCTCGATTTAATGCGAGATGTGCAGTTAAAACGTGAGCCATTTGCTTCTCCCCAATTAAAAATCAACCCAGAGATTAAATCACTCGAAGATATAGAAACATGGGTAACACGTGATGACTTTGAGGTGGTTGGCTATCAATGCCATGAAGCGATTCAGTACCCATTTTCAGTTTAAAAAATAAGGAGAGCATAATGAAAGCAGTGATCCCTGTAGCGGGCCTTGGAACACGTATGTTACCGGCCACTAAAGCAATTCCAAAAGAAATGCTGCCAGTTGTAGACCGTCCACTAATTCAATACGTTGTTAGCGAAGCCGTTGCCGCTGGCATTAAAGAGATAGTGTTAGTAACGCATTCGAGTAAAAACTCAATTGAAAACCATTTCGATACTAGCTTTGAATTAGAGGCTACGTTAGAGAAACGTGTAAAGCGGCAATTACTTGCCGAAATACAGTCTATTTGCCCTAACGACGTGACGATTATTCATGTGCGCCAAGGTGAGGCAAAAGGGTTAGGTCACGCTATTAACTGTGCTGCCCCTATTATAGGGGATGAACCTTTTGTGGTTATTTTACCCGACGTTATTATCGATGAAGTGGAAAGTGATTTAACAAAAGATAATTTAGCGGAAATGATCACTCGCTTTGAGCAAAGCAAACACAGTCAAATTATGGTTGAACCAGTTCCTAAAGATGACGTAGATAAATTTGGTGTTGTTGATTTAGGTGATGTTGAGTTAAACCAAGGTGAAAGCTCACCCATTAAGAGTATGGTAGAAAAGCCACCCGTTGACGAGGCACCTTCAAACCTTGCTGTGGTTGGTCGTTACGTGTTGAGTAAAAATATTTGGCCATTATTAGCTAAAACACCACAAGGTGCTGGTGATGAGATTCAGCTAACAGATGCAATTGCGATGCTTATGCAAAACGAAAAAGTAGACGCTTATGCTATCAAAGGCCGAAGCCATGATTGTGGTAGTAAAATTGGTTATTTGAAGGCGACGATTGAATTTGCCTTACGCCGCGATGAATTTGCTGATGAGCTTAAGACCTTTATTAAAACGTTAATCTAATCAGTTCTTTATTTATTTAAAGCGCCTATATGGCGCTTTTTTTTTGATTGTAAAGTCGCTTTTTCAGGACTTTAATTATAACTATTTTTGCAGTTATACAGACAGATCTGGGTTTGTAATGTAAGCTTTATGTTAACTAAAGTTGTTTTGTAGTTAACGTTCTTTATTAGGCCAATTGTAAATTGGCTCAATTTAGCGATCTAAACTGTTGAAAGAGAAACAATCAATGTGTGAATGCAGCATAAAGTATCACCGATATTTAGTTATAGCGTTACTCATGTTAATTGGGAGTGGCTGTACTGTATCGCCAGATAAAACTACGTTAAATGAACAAGTTAAAGATTCTCCTGAATATGTAACTATCACCGCACTTGAGCTAGCACAGCTAAAAGATGCAGCCTTGCAATGGCAACAAGCACGTTCTGGTATAGAGCGACTATTAAAGTTAGAACGTGAGCTTACATATTTAGTTGATAATTTAGATATTATTAACAGTAAAGCAATAGCGCAATCTAATCAGGCTGTTAGCAATCGCTATGCTCGCTCATCAATTAAGACTAATGCCTCGCCAAACCTCAGGTATGGTAATAACTACGCAAGCACCTCAGATAACGTTGAACGACCGAGACAAAGATATAGTAACCGTTATGTAAAACCGACTGGTAGGGACGTTCTAAAAAATCAGCGATATAGCAGCCGCTATGCTAGTGTTCCTACAAAAATAATTACAGCTCCTTCAAAAAGCTACAGTAAACGAACTGTGCGCTCGCCAGTGAAAGCTATTAATCCAAGGATGAATAAAAAGGTCGCTTCTAAAATATCGATGGCAACAAAAGTGGCAATGGTAGATAAAAATAAAAAAGTATTTGCCTTACAGGTAGCGTCGCTTGATTCAGAAGAAAGTGTTGCTAAGCAGTGGAAGCACATTAACAAAAAAGCAGCGCCTTTGTTTAAGGATAAAATCACGACAAACATTGAAAAAGCAAAAGTTAATAACAAAACCTATTATCGATTAAAATTAGGTGAGTATTTTAACTTTAAAAGTGCTGAGGATGATTGTGAGGTATTTAAATTCTATAAAGTTGATTGCTTTGTGAGTAACTACACTGACAAACCAATTAGATTATAAATTATTTATTTGGCGCTTTTATTGCATAATAGCTAGAGCTAGTTTTTTGTAATAGGTGCTTTAAAGTGAAACTTCGTTTAATAATATTACTAATACCCTTTGCATTAGCTGGTTGTAGCAACCAGCTAATGCCCGCCGACTCACAAAGCGACAAGCTTGTGCGTGAAAAAGATATAAAACCTTACTTAGAGCAATGGGATAACAACAAAGAGCAAATAGCGCGTTTAAGCACCATGGAAGAGGACTTATCATTACTGATTCAAGCTCTTTCTGCACAAACAGATATTGATACCGTACCTGAGCCGTTGAAAGAGAAGGTAAAACGTGTTGAATATGGCTCTAAGCAATCTTTACAACTCTCATCAGAAACTGCCTTAGCCGATAACACTATCAGTACAAACAAAGCAATTTACGGTGTGCAAATTGGACGTTATTTAGTTTCTAACGGAGCCAAAAGGCAAGTACAGCGACTAAAAGAGCAATATCCTCAATTGAACAGTATTTTACAATACCGCATTAATGAGCAACAAAAGGAATCAACAACGTTTTATAGTGTTGTAGCAGGCCCGCTAAAAAATCAACAGCAAGCAGCGCAGCTGTGTTTATTTTTTTATAAGATGGGTAATAAATGTACCTTAGCGGCATTTTTAGAGGATGTTTAAGGTTTTTTACGTTTATTTTTGCATCCTTTTATTATAAATCAAAATAAAGTAAATATTTTCTAACTTTTTAGTGATTTTGGCCGATACTTAACATAACCTGACTGACAGGTTTATACTTTATATCTAAGGGAAAACTATGAACAAAATATTTACTAAAGCAGCATTAGCTGCATCAATGGCTGTTCTTTCTTTCGGCGCTGCAGCTGAATCAGTTTCGTTTCAAGCAGGTGTTACAGTTCAAAATGCTTTTACCTTGACTAACGATTCTGCACTAGATTTTGGAACAATTCGTGCATCAGCAGATTTAGCAGCAGCTGAGACGGCTACCCTTGTTTTAGCCGCAAATCCAGCGACCTCACCTACAACTGCTTCTACATCGATTGCAGATGCTGAAATCGCAATTTTAGTACCAGGTGCACCAGCTTCTTTTTCTGTTTCTGGCGTGTCTCCTTTCGGTTCACTGACAATTACAAATCCGACAGAAACTGCAATTTCACCTGATGCAGCACCTGCTGGTACTGCAGCATTTACTTTGGGTACTCCAACGTATTATGTGCTAACTGGCGCGACGCCTAACAGTGCTGCTACAACGACCATTCAGGTAGACGCAAATGGTGAAGCGACATTTAATGTTGGTGCCACATTAACGACAGATGCCACTACTCCTACGAGTGATTACATTGATGGCACTTACAGTGGCTCATTCACATTAGAATTAAACTATTAATGAGCAAAGCCTGCTTTATTATAAAGCAGGCTATTTTATGAAATTAATTTTATTCATACTAGCAGCTTCCTTAACTCCAGGTTTGTGCGCGCAGGTAACACCGCTTGAGCCATTGAGTTTTGGTAAAATTGTTATAAGTGATAATCAAAGCATTAGCTCCATAACTTTGTTGCCTAGTAATACAAATACCTTAACCAATAAGATATATTTACTTGAAAAAGGCCATGCAGCTGAATTGCTGCTTGAAGGATACCCTGCACGTATTCAAGTAAATGTAAGTGACTTTGTAAGCGACCAACCTTTAAATAACATTTTCGGTGGTGCATCTCTGATTTTAAATCAACTCATATACAATGCGACCATTACAACCGATACCACAGGGACTGCGTTATTGAGAGTTGGGGGGCAATTGAGTACCTCAGGTGACGGTAATACTTATAAAGATGGCATCTTTGATACTACAATTGAAGTGACGCTAAATTATTAGACAACTAGAGATGTTGATTAAATGACAATAATAAAAACTTTTTTTATCTTAGTAAGCTTTATTTTAATTAGCTTTCATTCTTATGCAAACTTACTTATTTCTCCAACAAGAATCAATTTTGATGAGCGCCAACGTGTTGCTAAAGTCATTGTTGTTAATAACTCTAATGAACCCAAAACTTATAGGTTGGAGTGGCAAGATAAAGTCGCACTAGCTGGCGGAGGGTATGCTAATTTAGCGGCTGATCAAGAAAGTTCATCTTCACTTAAAAATATGGTTAGGATCAGCCCATCACAAGTTAGATTAGCGCCAGGAGAAAGGCAAATAGTTAAGCTTGCTATTCGAAAGCCGAAAGTTTTAGCAGAGCAGGAATACCGCTCTCATCTAGCCTTTAAAGCACTCCCTAATGAAGCTCAAAGTCAGCAACAGAGACTAGGCATCAAGGTAAATTTACTCTTAAGCTACACTATTCCCGTTATTTTGCGAAAAGGTGCTGAAAAACCCAATGTAAATATCAGTAATTTACAGCTTATACACAGCCCAGAAAAAAAGGCGCTTGAGATTGAAATTAAGCGAGAGGGTGACTTTAGTTCTTTTGGCAAGTTAGAAGTTTTCTTTAAGCAAAAAGGAGCGGATACAGAGAAAAAGATCGCCATGTTAAACGATTTTAGTATTTACCCTGAGCTAAAAACAACAACGGCGACGATACCAATTTTTGCAGATCAAAATATCCCGAAAGATGGTCAAATTCGCTTAATTTATACAGGGCTTAAAGAATATCGCGATACTATTTTTAGTGAAAAGTTTGCGCCAATCAATAATGCAATTATCGGTAATTTGAAATAGGCGATGTATTACTTTAAGCGCTTAAAGTGGTTGTTGATCATTTTTTTATCAATTGATCCATTATTAGCAGCAGAGCCTGACACTCAGGCCATTCTTGCTAGCATAAAAAAAATAGATAAAAAATGGCAGCAATACAACACTGAACAAGCTGTAAATGAAAGAACAGAGCCTGAGCTTAATGTGCAGCAAGGTGAGGGCATCCCCGAAGGGGAGTTATTATTTTTTTCATCGTTCGTGAAAAAAAATTACCTAGGTGAAATGCTCGGGGTGAAAAGTAAAACAGGTGTATTAATAGATTTATTAAGTTTTTCAGAAAGCCTGGATTTTGCTATCGATATAAATAGCGATGACCTTATTGCTCAAGGGTGGTTTATTCGTGAAGATAATCAGTTTTATCTAGACCTAAATACAAACACAGCACAAATTAACGGCGCTAGATATTCATTTAACAGCCAACAAGCTTATGCTGATAACGGCGATATGTTTGTTGATAGTAACTTGCTAGCGCAGTGGTTTTCGTTAGATATTGATATTGAATATTCAGCACTTGAGCTATATGTAAGCTCCCCTACCAAATTACCTATAGAATTAAAACGCGAAAGAGAGCAGCGAGAAACTGTAACTAATAGAGAGTCACGTCAAGCAATACTACCGTGGAAGGCCAGTCCATACAGTGCAATTTCATCTCCTCTTGCTGATGTGCAGCTTAGTGCAACCAAGAGTAATACGGATTCAGCGATAGGGTACTCTGTATTAGGGTCAAATGACTTAGCCTATTTTAATGCTCAGTATTTTTTTGCAGGGCGAAAACAAGATTTACTATCAGATTCAAGATTATCATTTAGCCGTCAAAGTAAAGATGCACGGTTATTAGGTCCTTTAAATGCGACAACTGTTCAATTTGGAGATGTATTAGCAACTCAAGTCGGTAAACAATTTAATAGTAGTTACGCCAGAGGAGTAAAAGTTGATAACAAACCACTTTTTAAACAGGTTAATAGTAATCAAATTAATTTAACGGGTGCTATTCAACCAGGGTGGGATGTTGAGTTATACCGTAATGATGTACTGCTAGCGCAGCAGTTTAGTTTAGCTGATGGACGTTATTTATTTGAAGATATTGATTTATTGTTTGGTGCTAATAATTTTGAGCTAATTTTTTATGGCCCACAAGGGCAAGTAGAGCGAAAAACAGAGCAATATTTTATAGATGGTAATAGTTTGTCAGCAGATGAGTCGTTCTATGAGTTGTCAATTACTGAGCAAGGTGAGCAGTTATTTAATCAATCACTTTATTCAACAGAGGGCAAAGGTTGGCAGCTAGCAGGCCGTTATGAAACGGGGTTAACTGATTATTTATCGGTTTATGCTGGTACATCAATATTAAATAGCAATTCGGGTGATAATGTTAACAATTATGCTTTTGGTTCAAACCTAAGTATATTTGATAAAGTATTACTTAATCTAGATTATGAAAAAAATAATAACGATGAAGATAAGCTAGAGGTAGCTGCTAGAGGTGAGTTAATTGGTCAATCGGTACGTTTAAGTCTGTCTCAAAACAATGAGAAAATAGTTGGTGATACAGAAACAGCGAAAACTGAAAGTTATCGATTATATACGGCAGGAAAGTTGTTTGATAAATCGTTTGGAAGCTTGAGCTATCAAAATACGCTCGCATATAACAACAGAGAGTTTAGCGACTCATATTTAAGTGTTGATAATACCTTATCTTATAATTTAGGCGGTACCGTTGTTAGTAACAACTTAATTTGGCGAAAATTTGATTCTTTAGATGATGCAACAACACTTGGCAGCATGCGTCTTCAACATAGATTTGGTAAAACATACACTCGTTTTAGTGTTGACTATAGCGCAGACTCTGGTTCAACTATACTGGGTTACCAAGCAGAATTAAGCCGTAGTTTATCTCAGAATTTGCAATCTGAATTCACACTGAGAAACTCCCGTATAAATGATTTAGTTTCTATGGAGTTGGGTCTAAATTGGCAAAGCGATAGTTTTAGCTTAAATAGCACAATGAGTTACGATGATGATGATAACTGGCGGCTAGGTTTATTTAGTCGCTTTAGTATTGGTTTTGATACGAACACTGACGAGTACTTTTTAAGTAAAAGAAGCCTCGCAAGCTCTGGCACTTTAATGGTTAGAGTCTTTCTTGATTCAAATAATAACAATATTCAAGATGACGGAGAAAAGGGAATTGAGGGCGTTAAGGTAAAAGGAGTTCAAAACTATCGCCGAGCTGTAACCAACGAAAATGGTTTAGCGATTCTTAAAGGGATGCCGGCAAATAGAACCACCGATATAGTGATAGAGTCAGGTAGTATTAGTGAGCCTTTTTTAGTTGCCGCCCACGATGGCTTTTCTATTACACCGCGTGCCGGCTTTGTTGAATATATGGAAGTCCCGCTTAATAACAGTAGTGAATTAGAGGGAACTGTTTACAAACAAGATGAGCAAGGCAGTAGTGAAGTACAGCCTTTTGCCACCGTAAAATTACTCGACAAACAAGGCAAGCAAGTGGCACAAACACAGGCTGCTTACGATGGTTATTATTTGTTTACCGATTTACGGCCTGGCGAATATAAAGCGGTTATAGATGATGAATTTAAGCAACGTAAGTCTTTAAAAGATACGCAACAGGTGGTGGTTAATTTACCAGCGCAAGGTGAAGTAGTAATGGGCGTTGACTTTGAGCTTAAAGAAAAAACACAAACTCCAGCGTATATTGCTAATGCGGGTGGGTTTTCATCATTGCCAATTATGAAAGCGTATTATCAATTAATTAAACGTCATTTAAATGAGCAATCAAAGCGCGATGCTTTTTATATTAAAGACGAAAAACAAAAACGGTATATTTTAGCTGTCGCTTATGCCGAGTCTGCGCAAGGGGAACTTGAACAAGTATGTGCAGAATTAAAAGTAAAAGGCTTGAACTGCCAAGTCCAAGCGCAACTTATTAGCCACTAATAACAATAAGGTTTAACCATGCAATATGCTAATTTATATAAACGCTACTCAATACTAATTGCCTGTATTGCTGCTCTTTTTATATCAGGATGCAGCACCCCCCCAAATGCAGAATCACCTAAGCCAATTCAAGCGAGTGCCAATCTTTCTGAGGAGGAGTTGGCGCAGCTCAAAGCATCGTCTCAGCAGTGGCAAGCAGCCAAAGCAGGTGTTGAGCGTTTATTAGTGATTGAACAAGATCTAAAGCTATTAATAAGCCAATTAAATGCGGTAGCAAAACAAGGTTCTGCATCAACAAATACGCCTGAAGTACCAACAGCTAAAGCTTCGGCTGAAACGGTAGCACCAAAAGTTGCACAAAAAGCTAAAGTAGCAGCGAATACAGCTGATGAAAAACAAGCCGTTAAAGCCTTATTTGCCTTACAAGTTGCAGCCGTTACCGACAAAGAGCGACTTAGCCAAAGTTTAAATCAAATAAAAGCCAGCGCATCTTCGTTATTTCAGGGCGAATTCGTGGCGAATGTAGAAACTATTAACGTGAGTGGCATGACTTACTACCGTTTAAAGCTTGGAGCTTATCAAAATCAAGCCAATGCCGCTGCTGATTGCGATAGACTTAAACAGCGCCAAATCAACTGCATTGTGAGCCATTACACCCAACAGCCATTAAAATAAATATGCATCTAGGGTATTAGGCATAATAATTGCTTTGTAACTATTATGTTTTTAGAGGATGGCAACTATGCGCCTTTTGTTACCCTTACTATTATTAAATTTAGCGGGCTGTAGCTTAACACCCCAGCCAAAGCCAAGTATAAGCACTGATGCGCCTAAAGCGGTCATGGCACCCTATACGCTCAACCAGTATGTAAATAGCTTGAGTGCTCAGCTCAGCCATATCAAAGAGCCTTTTAAAAGCACCGCTTCAATCGCGGTCAGCAGCTTTTATTTAGCCAATGCTTTGGATTCACAAATTGCCCAAGGGCAGGGGACAGGGCTTAGTCAGCAAGTTCAAGAAAGCTTAATAACCCAATTTACTCAGTTAGGGTACAACACAGTTGAATACCGGCTTGAAAACCAGCTTAACTTATCAGCAAGGGCTGACTCAGTGTTAAGCCGTAGTACCAGTAACTTAAAGCAGCGTCAGATTATTGACTTTGTGATCACCGGTACTTTAACCCGTCAAGAACATGCTTATATTGTTAATGCTCGCATGGTAAATATGCAAACTAATCAGATTGTATCTGCCGCAAGCACTGAAATTCCCATCAATGTGATGTGGAGCAATGAAAAAATACAGCAGCGCGGTGACTATATTTACCGCAGTGAATATTAATTAGGAGCACACATGAAACGCCTACTATTAACTTTATGTTTGCCACTGGGCTTTGGTTGTTCACAAATGACAAACCATAGTGACACGCAAATTACCGACGATGCGCCTATGTTTTTTGAGCAACGCCCTGTAGCTGCACCAACAAATACTGATTCGCTTTATCAAAATAAAGCCGCAGTGATGAATAAAAACAAACAAGTAAATACGCCAACCCGTAAAAATATTAATCATTATGTGCGTGGCATCATGCAAGACATGGCTGAAAACTTACAGTACGTAAATACTAAAACACCATTGGCAGTATCAAGCTTTGTTTTTTTAGACCGTGACTACAACAATGCTGACTTAGTGGGTAACCAAATCGCAGAGAGCTTTATGCACGAACTGCATAATTTTGGTGTGCCGGTCATTGATTTTAAAACCACCGATTATATGCGCGTAACGCCTGGCGGCGACTTTGTTTTTAGTCGCGACTACTTAGAGCTTAACCAAGAACAAAACTTTAGTTACGTATTAGCCGGCACGCTAGTAAACCACCAAGGCGGCATATTAGTAAACGCACGTATTGTTGGTTTAGCGAGTAAAGCGGTTGTAGGCTCTGCACAGGGCTTTATTCCACAATCAGTTATTGATGCGCTAAATAGCAGTAGCAGTGCTGATGGTATTATGCTTAAACAAGCGAGTAAGTGAGGTTTATCATGGCTAACTTAGCTAAGCGCTCAGCTTTAATTAGCATAAGTGCATTATCACTATTACTTTCAGGCTGTAATTTAATTGGTGGGGCACCTAAAGCTGAGTCTGAGCAAACGGTCGTTAGTGATCTTGATTTTAATCAGATCATGGCGCAAATGCAGCGCAATGACGAGCAAGAACAATACGCCGATACAACGCAATTTAACCCAAACCAGCATCATAAAAGTTTAGTTAACTACGTAGAGCAAATGGCACTTGATTTAACCGACACTATGCAAGTAGCCCCGCAAGATGCAGCGATTGCAGTCACCTCGTTCGTTGATTTAGACGCAAGTTTAACTACAGCAAGCCAGTTAGGTAATCAGTTATCAGAAACCTTCATACATCAGCTGCAAAAATTTGGTTATAGCGCGGTTGATTTTAAAACAGCCAATTTAATTACCGTTAATGATCAAGGCGACTTTGCATTTACCCGCAACACTCGCAAGCTTGCAGGTACGAATATAGCAAGCCATGTTTTATCGGGTACATTAATTTACCGTGCAGATGGGGTTGTTATTAACGCTCGCGTGATAAATATTGAAAATAAACGCCTTGCCGCCAGCAGCCGAACATTTATACCGCTTTACGTACTAAATAAGGAAGATATATATTTATCAAGCAATTAACTTAATTTGATACTTGATATAAAAAACCAGATGCCGTTATAATTTTTGTAAGCTGTAAGCTCGATGTGGCCTCTTAGTTAAATGGATATAACGGCCCCCTCCTAAGGGGCAGTTGCAGGTTCGATTCCTGCAGGGGCTACCAATTAAATCAATGGGTTATGTGTTTTAAGTCTCTTTCTCTAATTTCTGTGTAGCACATATGTAGCATTGTAAATTAAGATTTTAAAATTCAACGATGCCCTTTTACTAAAATAGCTAAATTACATTCAGGCTGTTATGTGCCATGGGCGGTCATTGGTAACGCCGTTTTAAGCGGCTTGTAATAGTTTGCTAAAATGTGAAACGAAGTGGAACCGAGCAAACTGTTACTAGTCCGACTTGAAAACCCTTGTTAGGTTTTTTTATGGCTGATTTTTCGTTTAAACCTCTGAAGAAGATGTTTGTCATTAGCACCAGCATGGAGCCTTTGAATGGCGCTTGTATCATTTTGGTTTTTACCAAGTACCTTTCCATAAACACCATAATCCTCATCAGCCTGTTTATTTTCAAATGTGGCTAAAATTAGCCTTGTTGATTCAAGTGATTTCAAATAGCGTGTAGCAATCTCTACCAGATCACGTGTCTTAATGTTAGATATAACGTACCGATGTATTACACGATTCCTTAGTTGATATAGAGCATTTAATTCATCGAATTTTTCATCGTCAATAATGCCAAATTCTTTAGCATGCTCGTATATTTTTCGCTCCATTATTCCCCATTCACCATCTGCTTGGAAAAAGTATTTAACATCGATATCGTTAGTTTGGGCCTTTATTTGTTTTGCGATCACAATACTCAATCTAAGGTAAGCATCTATTTGATTAGCTGCAATAGCAATTATTTCGATATAAGACTCAGATTCAATGGCAGAAAACAGTAAGTCATGAGATGCAGCTAATGAAGCGTGAAACCTATCGGATTTATCTAAATCGGCAGCAAGTTTGCGATCCGTTTGCGGGACAATTACGACAGTATTTAATATTGTCCTTACAATTTTAAGTTGTTCTTCTATACGAGGATCATTTTTTAATTTTGTGTCATGAATATATTTTCCGATTAGAGCTTGATCACCTAAAGCACCGTGGTATAAACGAGTGCAGAACTCAGAATCATCAAGATTAGATTCTCTCCACTCTAATTTTTTTATACCTTCAGGATTCGCATTTGCAACTTTAGGAGCCAATTCCTCCAACGGGTAACAACTTAATTGAAAACAACCAATTGATTCGTCGTAAGGTTGAAAGCTATAAGGTGATATTTCTTCCTCACCTTTAAAAACTGGATTGAGATATTGCCAATCTATTGGAATTTGTATTAGTAGTATACCGTTTGGCTCAGTCCAATGTTTCATTCGATACTCGATGCTATACCTGCTAAAAACCTAACAATTTAATAGTGCGCTCATCGCGCATATTTCTGCCGACTCCACGCTCATTTTTCTACATTATATAGTTTTAACAAATAACCTAAGGTATTACTATAACTATGTTTTCTAAAGTTTTTAGGTAAAGTTAAATAGAACAATATGCGCTCAGCGCTCATTTTCATGAATATATGCGCAAAAAGCAGTTTAACCAATCTATTAACGACGATATTTGGCCAGTATCAATGACCGCTTTTCGCTCAAAGCAGACGATGAAAGCCAGAATGGTTATCATATTATTCAGTACAGTTATTTACAGAACTCCAAGTAAGATCTTTTTTGCCATTCTGGCAAATGATAAGCTAAAGGTAATTTTTGGTTTTGTGTTGGTGTTCGATATGAGCTAAAGCTTAGTTAAGAGCTTTAGCTATTTGAAATGTCGTATTTAACTGCAATTTTATTTAAAAGTGATAGCTTTAGCTCTTTTTAGATAATACGGAGCTTTAGCTTTAAGTTATGCTTTTTCTACCCTCCATGAGTAGTGCCTTGTGATTATGACTTTACCAGCGAACCATAACCCTTTTACTTTGAGTATGAGTTCACTATCGTAATCGCTTTGTAAGCACTTGCCAGTTTCTTCTCATTTATTAAATCTTTTCTAATTACAAATAATAAAGCGAGTAACATAAATTTACTCGCTTTATTATTTTGATAGCTGATAGCTGATAGCTGATAGCTGATAGCTGATAGCTGATAGCTGATAGCTGATAGCTGATAGCTGATAGCTGATAGCTG
>NZ_LKGQ01000027.1:0-43671 GCF_001401785.1 Pseudoalteromonas sp. P1-16-1b
TGAACCTTGAACCTTGAACCTTGAACCTTGAACCTTGAACCTTGAACCTTGAACCTTGAACCTTGAACCTTGAACCTTGAACCTTGAACTAACACCTAAGTTTGCAAAGTACACTGGTGGTGCATATATTAAACTAAGTGATTGGGAGAATGCGCTTGGCTAAATACCTACTACTGTTTTTTGTTTTTTCTTATGTTTGTATAAACTCGGCTTTTGCGAGTGTAAAAGTTGGCGTAACTCATTGGGTTGATTACACCAATCCGGATGAAACAGGCGTTTATATTGAGCTACTCAAAGAAGTTTATGCAGATGAACAGCTCGAGTTTGATTTTAGTACTTACAAACGAATTACCAATTTATTTGAACAAAAACAGTATGACTTCGTAATTGGTGTTGCTAAAGAAGATATCCCTTTAGCCTATTATCCTCATTGGTACTTAGATTATGATTATCCAATTAATGCCTATTTTTTAAATTCTACTAATAACTTTAATAAGTTATCTGATTTTAACAACAAAGTATTAAGCTGGCTCGACGGCTATAATTTCGATAAGTTTATTGAATACCCACACGATTATTACCCGGTGTCTACTATTGAAAACGCAGTGGCTCTGCTACTGAATAAACGTATAGATGCTTTCGTTGATTTTGACTACAACATTCCCAAAGAGTATAAATCAAAGCTTAATTATGTAGAGCTTGTACCTGCAAGGCCTATTTATTTAGCCTTTTCGAACGATGAAAAGGGCAGAGCCTTGGCGCGAAAATTTGACCAAACAATGCCAAAATTAAAATCATCGGGACGGTTGCAGGCATTATATAAATCAGATTATGAAAATACGCGTTTTGCAGAGTTTGACGCAAATAAAACAAAAATCGTATTAAGTAGTAACGATGAGTCTTTGCTACGAATGAACTCAGTTACCGCAGGAAAATCGCTCGACGCGCAGCTTTATAAGTTAATTTTGGCTGAAATGCGAGATTACAGAATTGAGTTTGTAAAAGCGCCGAATACAAATAATGAAGTTCAATTTGGCACTAATTATTGTTATGCCAATAAAATTAACACCCCAGAACGAGTAAACCGCTATTTAATATCAAAGCCGTTTTCTTTGTATCTCGCTCCGCGACTTTATTCTCCTACTGATTTAACTGAATTTAAGCATATGAAAAATTTAGACGAGTTAGTGTCTCAAAGTGAATTAAGGTTGGGATTATCAAAATTCAGAATATTCTCCGAAGACATTATGTCTCTACTTGAAGAAGTAGATAAAACTAAAATAAAACCAGCCCCCACTAATATATTCTCTAGATTACAACAATTAGCTAAGTTGCAAGAATTTGATGCGTCTATTGAATACCCCAGCGATGTAGTCACGTATTGGCAGGATATAACAGACGCAGACATTCACTCCTTTGATTTGAAATTAAATACATCGTTTACTGTTGGGCATTTAATGTGTGAGCGTAGTGAAGAAAATATAAAATTTGTTCATGATTTTAATAATACACTCTCAAAATTAATTCAAAGCGATAAATACAAAGCGCTTATATATCACTTTGCGGCTGATTTACCTGCTGAAGAGTTTAATAAAATTTATCAGCAAGCACTGTTGGGTGAAAAGTGAGAACGCAAGCACAGCGTAGTTTTTTAACCGCTAGGGTAGGCTATTTATTTTTGAAATCTTTGCTCTGAAAATTCAAACAATGGCACTTACAAGTGCCCCCGCGTCTGTAATACCTGCATCCTTCATGGCTTGGCTGATCATTTGCACGAGCGCAATTACCTGAGATTGTGTTGATGAAACGATGTTTGCTTGTGCTTCAATTTGTGCCTGTATAGCCTCGTCTTCTTGGTCCGATTGAGCTTGTAATTGAGTGAGTTGCTCTTTTTGTTCTTCAAGCAGCTGCTTGAGCTCTTTAAGTTGCTCTATCATTTTTGCAATATATTCAGGCATCTCTGAATTTGTGGTTTTTTCAGCTTTTTGCTCAGCCTCTTTTCCTGAGAGTTTATTACGCTCTTTATCTGATAATTGATAATCAGCGTTGTCCTTATTTTTAGTTGTTTCTTTTGTTTGTTGTGCAATATTTGTTTTTTCGGCTGTAATTTTAACGTCAAAGGCTGAGTGTTTATTTAGCTGTATCACGGTTTATTATCCATAATGTTTTCGTTACTAATTTAACTATCGGCAGGAATGCTAAAGTACTAAAGCGATAAATACAAAAAATGACACCTCATTACATATGTTCACTTCGATAATTATGCCTCTTATCGTTTATGTATTTACCAACCTCTAAATTTATTTTTTATTTTAAATTATATAATTTTTATATTGACACACTGAACGCTTATTACTACATTTGTAACAGTTAAGAACTACAGGTGTAGTAATAGAGGTTAAAATGAAACTCAGTGAATTTGAATTAGATATTATGCAGTTGCTTTGGCAACACGAGCCATGCACGGCTAGCCAATTACATAAAGCCCTACTTGCTGACACAAGAAAAGACAAAAAAGTAGCTTACACAACGGTGAAAACAATTGTCGATAGGTTGGAGCAAAAAGAGGCGATAGTACGCTGTGGGAACGAGGGGAGAGCGATCGTATTTAAATCAGTGATCACTCAAAGCGCATTTTCAGCACAAGCAATGCCTAGCTTTATGCAGCGTTTTTTTAAAGGTAACTCTCGCAGCTTAATTGCCCATTTTATTAAAGAAGAAAAACTGAATGACGAGGATATTGAGTACCTACAATCGTTATTGAAAAATAAAAAGCAAGATTAAAGGAGAAGGCTATGATGGATTATTTTGTAACTTGCACAATTATTAGTGTGTGTTGTTTGCTTGCATCATTAGGGATGAAAAGTGCCCCTTCTAGATTAAATTTTTACGTAATAATGCTGGCTTTAATAGCCTGGTTTGTTCCTTGGCAATACTTTTCTCAATTGCCATTACTTGAAAGTACATCGCAATATACTGTTAATGTTGCTGAGTTTAGTTTTTTAAATACGTTAATAGCCCCTACCAGTGCGCAGGTCATAACATCAGAAAGTAGCATTATTGCACCAGTGAGTTGGTTACCATCATTAAACCATATTTTTAGTGTATTGCTGTTTAGTGGAATTGGCTTGTTTACATTGCGTGTTGCTATGTATGTAAAGTTAGTCAAAAACTTAAAAGCTAACTCAAGCTTATATAGCACTTCAAAACGAGCAAACTGTATATACCCAATAAGATTCACCTCAATTGGAGGGCCTGCTTTTGCAACAGGATTAGTCAATCCGGTTGTTTGGCTTACTCCTGAGATGGAAAATCGAAAAGAATTAAACTCTGTTATTGAGCACGAATTAACGCACTTACAACAAGGTGATATTTATTGGACATGGCTAATTTGCTTTATAGAAAGTGTTTTTTGGTGGAACCCAATATGCTCAAAACTAGCGCGTTTGGCAAAAGAGCAGTTAGAGCTTAGTTGTGACGAAAAATGTATGCGTAAACTCAAAGGTAAGTATCAGTTAGATTTAGCCAGTTTGTTACTCTCTGAGCATGAAAAAAAATCTAAATATAACTTTTTCACTCCCCCTCTTTTGAATATTGAACACTCAAAGAGTTTTAATATTCAAAGGATTAAAATGTTAAACAAGGAAAAAACAATGAAAAGTAAACATATGGTAATGGCTTTGGCTGCACTGTCTTTTAGCGCGTTGGCAGCAGCACAAATTGTTGATGAAAATCCAAAGAATGAACAACATAGTGCGCAAAAACAGTCCGCAGCTAGTAATCAGTATAACCAACAGTTAGCGCAACTTTTAGAGGTAGCTGGTGATGCAAAAAGTGATCAACCAACACAACTAATACAAACGGCAAAAAATATTCAAAAATGGTATGCAAATAGAGATGTGCTATCAGGTTTTGAAGAGGGAAAAATTAAATTAGAAAGTTATACTTTACTCGTTCATGTTTTTTCTAAACTTGAACAATATGAAGATATCTTAAGTGCTTACGAAACATGGTATCCAGCAGGAAGCAACCCGCCATATTTTACGAAAAACTCGCTTGCTAATGCCTACATACAACTAGGTCGTTATGAACTGGCTATAGCTGAATTAGAGGGGTTGTCTAGAGAGCTTGACGGTAACTTACACGAAGGTTCTGCTGGGAACTTAGCATTAGCTTATATTTATAGCGCAGATTACGATAAAGCATTAGACACACTGCAACAAGCTAGCTTAGAGAGAAGTGCTTATGGTGATGTTTTAAAATACTACATTTTTGATCAGCAAAATAATCAAACAAAAATGGCTGAATTAAAAGGACGTTTACCAGCAGCCTTTGCGGTAACACCGGCTCTACTTCCTCGAGTAGGTATTCCACAATCACCGTTATTAGCTAAATTATAAATAAGCAAATACAAAAAAGCGTTGCCCTTGAGCAACGCTTTTTTTTATCTTGTTTAGCCTTTAGCCTTTAGCCTTTAGCCTTTATTCAGCGGCTAGATAGTCCAACACCACTTGGTGATGATCTTTGGTTTTAAATTTATCAAACAAGTGTTTAATTTTACCGTCTTGGCCTACTAAGAAAGTAAGGCGGTGAATCCCGTCATATTCTTTGCCCATAAATTTTTTGTAGCCCCACACCCCAAATGCCTCAGCAATGGCATGATCTTCGTCAGAAAGTAAGTCAAAGTTAAGCTCTTTTTTAGTTTCAAAGTTTTTAAGGCGCTTAATTGGATCAGGGCTTATGCCAACCACGTGAGTGTTAAATTTAGCAAGCTCGGCTTGTTGATCACGCAGGTTTTCGGCTTGTACGGTACAGCCAGGCGTTGACGCTTTAGGGTAAAAGTATACCAGCACTTGTTTTTCTTTTAATAACTCGCTGAGCACAACGGTTTCGTCATTTTGGTTTTGTAAGCTAAAAGCTGGTGCTGTGTCGCCACTTTGTAATGGGGTAATTTTGTTCATGCTAAACTCCTTAGCGAATACGTCGAAAGATGTAATCTACGTTTAAAACGTGCGAAAGGTTTTCAAAACTAATTTTAAATTGGTCAATGTCAACGTCAATGGGAATATTAAATTCAAGTTCACAGCGCATTTTGAGTTCAGTTTCTTCTTCGTAGGTATCTGATTTTAATGAGCAAATATTAATATTATTATCTGCAAAAAAGCGTGTTACTTTACTCAAGGTGCCAGGGGTGTCTATACCAGTGTATTCTAGGGTGTAGCCTGCACAAAACTCGCTTTGATTATGGCTTGAAGTGCGTTTCATCATAGTAAGCAGGCCAAGTTCCATACCTTTGGTAGGGAGTGTATGCTCAATACGGCTAATGGCCGACATATCACCGCTAAGTAGCATAATAAAAGTAAGTTCGTTGCCTAAAATAGCAATACGACTATCTATTATATTACAGTGGCAATCACTGACGAGTTGCGTAAGCTCACTAACGATGCCCGATCTATCTTCGCCAATTGCGGTTAAAACAATTTGATGATTTGAAAATGCAGTCATGGGTTTTAAAGTACCTAAGTTACTTGGATGATAACAACCGACTTGGCAACAAAAAATAAACACGTAGCGTTGCACGGCGGCAAAGTTTAACACAAAACCCGCGTTAAACTACAGTGACGGTTAATTTTAGACGGTTAATAGTGCAGTGTTTCTTGTTTTTACAAGCTTGTGAAAGTACCATAGCAAAAATGTGTCTATTTGTAGCCTAGTCTGTCGGTCATCTTGTTGGCTTAATGCAGTTAGATAAGCAAATTATAAATGTAAAGTTAATATTGATTTTACACTGAACCAAATCGGTATTACCCACTCATATATTTGTTAAAACAATTAAGGGTATGCTAAGGAGAATTATCTGTGCAGTATTGGATCCCAAAAGCACTAGCAGTAAGTGTATTGGTAAGTTTGTCAGGGTGTAGTGTATTTACGAGTGATGCCCATAATGAGCGTAATTACCGCGCTCATGAGCCGGTTAAAACACCTGCTTCGTTATCACAACCCGCTCAAGATCCTGTTTATAAGATGGATGTGGGTCAATATGATAATAATCCGGAGGCAACAAACTATCGCCCGCCGGCGCAAGTGTTAACCATTGCTAAAGGCAGTTGGGTTGAGGAAGCAGATAAACAAGCACGTATTTATTTTGATAAAAATGATGGCATTGACGATTTAGATGTATTCATTTGGGACTCGATTCAAGCAGTGCTTGCTGATAACAACATTAGCGCGACACAACAAAACAAAATGCAAGGAACACTGGAAACAGATTGGTACGCCATTGTTAAGCCAGAAGAAAGCTGGTTATGGGGCGATGATGAAAGTGTTGATTTAGAACGTTTTAAATTTACTATTGAAGAAAAAGAGCATCAACGCACAGCATCATTAACGGCTGAGCTTATTGATTTCAAAGGTGATAAACCTCTGACTGATTTATTAAAACAACAGCTAGAAGTGCGCGCCCTTAATCAAGTGGTGAGTGAATTTGATTATCGCTATCGTCAACTTGAAGTTGATATGCGTAAGCGCCAAGGAATAATTTCATTAGAACTTGGGTTTGACAACAAAGGCAATGCAGCACTTGTTACTGAGCAGGCTTACGATACGGTATTCGATCGCTTTTCTGGATTCTTAGAGCGCTTATCTTTTACTATTGTTGAAATAAACCAAGAGACAGGTTTAATTACAGCAGATTATGCGAAAGTAGAAAGCAGTGTGTGGGATTCAATTTGGGGCGATGAACCAACAGAGCTTCCAATTGATGAAGGTCAATACCAAATTTTGGTTAGCAAAACCAAGCAAGGTGGCACCAGTCTAACGTGGATGGATGACAAAGGCGAAACGCTTGAACCAGGTACCATGAATGGTTTGCAACAAGCATTAGAAGCGGCGTTAATTAAGCGCGGTATTAAAATTTAATAATTATAAATATTTACCACAAAAAGAGCACTTAGCTCTTTTTGTGGTTTTTACAGGTTGAAAATATGTCTCAGTTAGATTCATCACGCCCAGCACCCGTTCAAAAAAGTTATGATTTGAAAGTTTGGTTGGTTTTTTTAATTCCTTCTTTAATCGGTGTGTTTTTGTTTATGACGCCAGTACCGTCTGGTGAAATAATGACGATTCCTATCGCGGTAATGGCCAAGGCAATTCAAGCCTCATTCAGTGAAATAGCGCTAGGGCTAATAGCTACCATTATTTGTATTACTGGCGTTATGTCGCTGGTGTTTAGTGTCTTTAAACCGAAAAGCTTAACCAAATTTCGCTTATTAAATCATTTGTTTAATGTGAGTTGGATTTGGTTAGTAACACGGTTGTTTGGTATGGCGTTTGTGCTTTTAACTTATTTTCAAGTTGGACCGCATGCTATTACCTCAGAAAATACTGGCTTGCTAGTATTAAAAGATTTATTACCGGTGTTGTTTTCGGTGTTTATTTTAGCGGGCTTATTACTGCCGTTATTACTTAATTTTGGTTTACTTGAGCTGGTGGGTACCTTACTTACTAAAGTAATGCGTCCATTGTTTGGGGTGCCAGGGCGCAGTGCAGTTAATTGTGTTGCTTCATGGTTAGGTGATGGTAGCGTGGGTATTTTAATGACTGCGCGTCAGTATGAAGATAAATATTATACTCAACGTGAAGCTGCGATTATTGGTACCACTTTCTCTGCTGTATCAATTACCTTTTGTTTGGTTGTTATTGGCCAAGTAAAGCTTGAATACTTATTTGCACCTTTTTACCTAACCGTGTGTTTAGCGGGTGTAGTGGCCGCAATAATTGTTCCGCGTTTACCACCACTGCGTTTTAAAAAGGACGTGCTTATTGATGGTGAACAACCTGATGGCAACGCCGAGCTAGTCCCTGAAGGCAAAACATTATTTAAGCATTCACTTGATGTTGCATTAACTAAAGCAGAAAAAGCACCAGGCTTAAAAGGCACAATTGAAGAGGGCTTACACAACGCATTCGATATGGTGTTTGCAGTATTACCTGTGGTAATGGCTGTGGGTACATTTGCTTTAATTATTGCTGAGTACACGCCGATATTTCAATATTTAGGTATGCCGTTTATTCCATTTTTAGAATTACTACAAATACCTGAAGCTGAAATGGCGGCGCAAACGATTATGGTGGGATTTGCAGATATGTTTATTCCGTCTATTTTAGCCGCAGGCTCAATTGAAAGCGATGTAACACGTTTTATTATTGCGGCAATGAGTGTAACGCAACTTATTTATATGTCTGAAGTGGGCGCACTTTTATTAGGCAGTAAAATACCGGTTAATATTTTTGAGTTATTTATTATTTTTATTCTCAGAACTTTAGTAACCTTGCCAGTTATTGCCTTAATGGCGCACTGGTTAGTTGGCTAAGTAATGATTTAAACGAAAAAAGCCCTGATTATTCAGGGCTTTTTTGTTTCTCTTTTTTGCCTAGATGAACTTGATACTGAGTGTTTAAACTCGCTTTTTGCACTTAAGCGCAGCAGTGCTAAATTGCCGATAACAATAGCCAGTACAATCGAGATAACGAGTACGATTTGCCAAATTTGCATTACGATGCTCTTATATTTTATTAAGCGGTTATTTATTATGACCACATTAAATAAAAGCTGCAATGCTCTCTAGGGCTGTAAATAAGCAATTAGAAACGTTGTGCCACCGACAAGGTTAAAAAGTTAATCCCTGGGTTGGGAGATTTAAATCCGGCGTTTGAATAGTGAATAATTCGCAGCGCTACATTGGTTTCACCAAAATCCGCCACTAGACCTATTCTGTCTTCAAACTGGTAGTGAGTACTTAGGTTTTTATCGGCAAAATAGCGTTCATCAAGTAAGGAAAAGCCAATACCAGCCTCTACATAAAATGGCGTATTGTATAGGCTAAATGCTGGGAACTGCACTACTGGCGAAACAGCTAACACCAGGTTTGATTGTGACTGTTGATCATGGCGGTAATGCCACAGGTTAATGCTGCTTTCAAGGTAAAAGCGGGCATCACCCACAAAGTTTTGCGCACCCTCTGGATGATACTGATACGCAAGCTTTACTCCAGTTACATTGCCTTCGCCTTTTAATAAGTCTACAGCGTAGCCATGGTTTGGGGATGCATAGGCTGCATGAGTTGTCAGTAAAAATAAACAAAAAACAATAATAGAAATCATATTATATGAGGTTTTCATAATGGCCAACTACGGGGGAAATTAAATTAGTAATTAAATGATAAGGGCGGTGAATTACTGTTTTCAATGAGGACAAAAATCCGCTTGTAGATGGCTTGTTAACTGAACACTTTAACTGATTGAATTTATTTAACTAATTATATTGGTGCTAATTGGGCATTAATAAGGTGCTTATTTATTCCTTTTTTGTTGCCTGTTATTTGCGTAAATTACGCTAAACTTAATTATTTAAACTATCCATTTATTATGAAACTTATAAAGCTTTTAGTGGTTGTTGCTGTTTTTTTCAGTAGTGCTTTGTATGCACAAACTCAGCCGTCACCTAAACAATTATTGCAAACTGTAGCCGAATCATTATTTAACGATATTGGGCAGGTAAATGCGCAAGGTAATGCCAGCAAAGAAGCGATGTCTTTAATTGTTGAGCAGCGTTTGATGCCACATATTGATATTAAGTTTGTGTCGTTTAAATTATTAGGTAAACATATTAAAGGTATCAACCGCGAGCAGGGCGTTGCGTTTATTGGTGCGGTAGAGCATTACTTAACGGGTACTTATGCGAGTGCACTAATGAAGTATACAGGGCAAGATGTAATATTTGAGCAAGACGCCGCTGCAAGCGACTCTAAATTTGCCACTGTTAAAACGCAAATTATTGAAACTAATAAACCCACCATAGATCTGCATTTTAAACTGCGTTTGGGGAATGATCAGCAATGGAAAGTATACGATATTGTTGCTGAGGGAATTTCGTTACTCAGTGCTAAGCAAAAAGAGATCATTCAACGAATTTCTGATGTGGGATTAGACCAAGTCACAGCAGAACTGCAGCAAAGTTAGTTCCTTTGCAATTAAAAGCTCCAACCGTAAAAGCAGCTGATGGCGCATGTCGTTAGCTGCTTTTGTATTTTGGTCTATATTGCATGAGTTTACGCTAGCTTGACTACCAAGCTGTGTTAGAATATCGACTTCTTTGATTAAGCGTGGTGTCAGCTAAAAACTGTTATAACTGACCACTCACCCGAGCTACACTGGAGTTGTGTTGTTTTAATGGAAAATGTACTAATTTGGCCAAGGGAATACCCGTTATTGGTCAAAGGGCTGGTTGAACAAAACGGTGCCTTCATTTTAGATGCTTTAGAAGCTTGGCCTGCCTGTCGCTCTACTGAAGAAGATGATGGTGTTTGTACTACGGTTTTGCCCCCAATTTATTATTTAACCTGGTTAACCCCCCTAGAGCCGTTTGAAGAATGTTATTTTCAGCATATCTGTGAATATGATGAAGATGCACAAGTCTATATTGCTGCACTTAAAGAGCATTATTTTGCCAATGATTACAGTATAGAAAATATTGTTTTAATGTTGTGTCAGCGACTTGAAAAATACGCAAGTGTATCGGCACAAAATAATATTGAAACGCCGCTTTCATTAATCAGTCTGTTTTTTAGTAAACGTTTTTTTACTTTGATAGAACATGCGCTTGAACAGGGTGCTAAGCTGTCAGCTGCAGATACCTTATCTATTTGGCAAGAGGTCGACTTTAGAGAGCGTTTAAGTGCGCATATTCCTCAGTCGATTGCAGACATTGAATATTTAGCAGAGCTTACTAGCGAAAAGGTAGCTGCAGGCAAAGATTACTTTACTTTATTAACTCAGGTTTCGCCTGATGTTGATTCTATTGTGTTGTTAGAAAATGCCTTACTTGCCCATTTAAACAAGAAAAAAGCTAAGCAAACCATGGCCATGCGCTTTATTGAACAAGGTGCGACGGGTACCTTGACCGATGAAGATAACAAAACAGCATTTATGTGGGCTGCAGAAAAAGGCTATGTAAATGTAATAGAAATGCTCCTGCAATACCAAGATAAAAAAGCCGTAGACATTAAAGGTAATACAGCGCTGCATTACGCGGTGATGAGTAAAAATGAATCGTTAATGATTTTATTGCTTAAAGCAGGGTATGATTTTAGAGCGCGTAATAACGACGGATTAAGTTGTTACCGTTTAGCTGTAAGCATCAAAGCCAGTAACTTAGTTAAATGCCTTGAACGTGATTTTGGTATTAAAGAATTATCGCCAGAAGGGCAGTTAGATCGAATTAAAAAAGTGCATGTATTACATGCGGTTGTGGCTTTATTGTTACCGCTACAATTGTTTTTCTTTTTTGATGAAAATATCACTATAAAAAGTGAGCTCACTCTTTTTATGACCATGACGGCGGTGGTGTGTTTTTTCTTTGCAACAAATTTAAAGCGCTGTTCATTGTATCCGCACGTAAAGCACCCTTGGGGGTTGTTTTTATTAAGAATGATGTCGGTTTTTAGCCTTGTATCCCAGCTAGGTTTAGCGTGTATAGTGGGACTAGCAGCTTTAAGTGAGTTAGTTTAACCACTTACTTAATTATAAAAAAACGCGCTAATAAAGCGCGTTTTTTATGTTCTGAGCTGATAGCTATGAGTTGTCTTTATCGTGTTCATGCGCTGCTTTTTCTTCAGCAAGCTCATCTTTAAGCTTACGAATTTTAAGTCCAAGCTCTTGTCCTCTATGGCGTGCATAGTAAGTACAGCCAATAAACATAGATGAGGCAAATAGTAACTCTAGCAATACCCATACTAACTCATCTTGAGCAACCCATAGCAATGTAAAACCATGGATAAAATAAAACATAACAATGAAGTTAGCCCATGCATAGGTGTAGGTTTTATCTTGTAGTATGCCTTTTAAAGGTAATAATAGCGGTAGCACATAGACTAAAAATAGAAAGGCGTCACTGTGACCCTCTCTCGGTGCTAACACAAACATCCATAGTGGCATTAAAATAAGCAGGCCAAAATAACCAAATAGGGCTAGGCGCTGAAATTTTACGGTCACTGGCTTTTTAGCAGACTCGCTATTTTGGGTCATTTAAGTTTACTCGCTACTTGAGTCAAGCGTTTGCCTACGCTTTGACATATTTTAATTTCATCTTTACTTAGGGTAGAGCTGTTACTGCTGCCTGCTACGTGGGAAGCGCCGTAAGGTGTGCCTCCTGTCTCGGTGCCAAGTAACTCTGGTACATCGTAAGGTACCCCCATTAACATCATCCCGTGATGCAATAACGGCAGTGATAAGTTTAGTAGGGTTGCTTCATTGCCCCCATGCATACTACTCGATGATGAGAACACACAAGCAGGTTTATCGATAAGTTGACCTTTAAGCCAAAGATCGCTGGTGGTTTCCCAGAATGTCTTTGCTTGTGCGGCCATCATGCCAAAGCGGGTTGGCGTACCAAACGCAAGCCCATCACAGGCAACTAAATCGTCTTTACTGATCACAATGTCATGCGGGTTTTTAGCTACAAACGTACGCAGCAAGGCGGTTGCACCTTGTTGTTCTATCGATTCTGCTATTTCATGCGCCATGGCTTCTACCGAGCCATGGCTTGAGTGGTACAGCACCACGATGGTTGTGCTCATTATAGAACGCTTAATACGTTTTCAGGCGGGCGACCTAGTGCTGCTTTATTGTTATTTACTACAATTGGGCGCTCAATTAGTTTTGGGTTTTCGACCATAGCGTCAATAAGCACCGACTCGCTATTTTCATCTTTTAAATTCAGTGCTTTATATTGTTCTTCTTTGGTGCGCATTAAATCTCGGGCCGAATTAAACCCCAGTTGAGAAACTAAGGTACTAATTTGCTCATGAGAAAGCGGTGTTTTTAAGTATTCAACAACACTCGGTTCGATGTTTTTACTTTGTAATAGGTTAAGGGTTTCGCGCGATTTTGAACAACGCGGATTGTGATAAATAGTAACTGACATAAAAAGTACATCCAAAGTATAAATTGCGGCTATTTTAGGTGAACTCACTAAAGACTTAAAGCCTTGCTAGCTCTTTTTGCAATAACCGATATTGTGTGAGTAACGCTTTTAAACGTTGTTGTTTTACATTTTCATTTGGCTCAACAAAATTAAGTGCTTTTTGTATTTCGTCAGCTGCTTTTAAATATGCGCCATATTGCGATAACACATCGGCGTTAGCTTCGTGATATGCGGCTAATTTTTCTTGTTTTTTATAGGCGTCGGTCAAAAGCTGCTTACCCAAACTATGATCTGGCTTCTCCAATAAAAACGATTTTAATACATTTTCGGCTAACTCATATTGCTCAGCTTCCAACGCGGCATTTGCATAATTTAAAGTGATCACTTGGTTGTTTGGCCGATAGTTATTTAATTCACTTAAATAACTAACTGCTTTAGCTGCTTTTTTTTGTGCAATGAGTAAATCTGTTTTTGTATCAATATAAAATAAGTTTTTAGGATCGCTAGCTAATAGCTCGTCCAAGATAGGCTGCGCTTCCTCCGTTTTCTTTTGATCGATTAAGCTAATAGCTAATCCATATTGTAACGCTACGTTGTTATAAGTATTTTCGCGCATTAACTTTCTAAATAGGGCCTCTGCATTTTCTGGCTTGTTATCGTAACGTGCCAGTACACGGCTTTTAGCTAAATTAAAATCCAGGCTAGAGCCTACTTGGCGTTTTGGATATTGCTCGGCGCGCAAGCGTACATCCGACACGCGGCTTTCTGGCAGCGGGTGAGTCAGTAGAAATGCCGGGGGTTTATATTTATAGCGAATTTGCGCTGCAAGCTTAGTTAAAAATTCACTGGAAGCTCGGGCGTCAAACCCCGCATTGTTAAGGGTTTGCATACCAATTCTATCGGCTTCTTGTTCCGCAGAGCGGCTATGGGTGAGTTGGCTAAATGCCGACTGGGTTTGGCTGGCTGAAATAATTGCCATACCTGCATCTGGGGCTACAACGGCCGCTAAAATACCGGCTATCATACCGGCAATGGTGAGACCGCTATTGTCTTGTTGTTGCTGAATACGCCTTGCTAAGTGGCGTTGTGTTACGTGCGCAATTTCGTGACCAAGCACTGAAGCAAATTGACTCTCGTTATCGGCTTGGGCAATTAAGCCTGTATGCACACCTACATGACCGCCATAAAATGCAAAAGCATTAATTTCAGGGTTATTTAACCAAAAAAAAGAAAAGCCAAAACGTACATCATTGGCGTTCGCAACCAACTTTCGGCCTAAGGTTGTTAGGTATTCATCAAGCACCGGATCGTTAATTAATGGCGAAGAACCTCTGATCTGCATCATCATCACTTCACCAATTGCCTTTTCTTTCTCCAATGGTAAAGCCTGCAGCGCAGACGTGCCTAAGTCGGGCAGTTGAAGGTTGGTTTGTGCCTTTAACGGCTCACTCATTAGCAGGCTAAATGTAAGCACTGCACTGCATAAAGTGATAAAGGCTGATTTTAGCTGCATTATATTCCTTGTTTATTTTTTATCAGAGGCACTAGTTGGATCATCGGTGTATAAACGGCTGTCCTTTTCACATAGTTGGTAAAACGACTTTATTGTGACCCCATCAACCTTAACAATGTTCAATTGCGTTTGTAAAAAAGCAATAATTTTATGAACTACTTTATGTGAATGTAAAATAAGTGCCTTGTCTGCTTCATCGCCTTGGTCTAAGTAAAAACCAATAAATTTGTGTAATTGATTAATGCGAATAACGGTTTTCATGGTCAATGGATCCCATAATATAAATTCCATTGACTCATCATGTCGAGCGTATCTATCGATGGTAGTATCATGGGAAAAAGGGAACGCTTGTAGTTCAAAACCGCGCTCGGTAAATACTTGATGCAACGAAATTCGTGGCTTGTTATTACTTTCTTTCTCAAAAAGCTCGTTTGGGTCGATACCCAGCGCCTCTAGATTCCAATTGCGTTTATCGATGATACGCTTAATGGCATTATCAAAGCCGTGATCTAAAATACTTTCACATTCACTTACCGACGAAGCTACTAAATGATAAAAATGCGGCAGCTCCCCCCAATTAATTTGTTTTTTAAACCAATTAATTTCTTTGAGAGTTGGATTGCTAGGCAATTGCGCTTTATTATGCGAATTAGGCATTAACGTATCCTTTTGGCTAACTATGCTATAAGGATAAACCATTGCAGAGGTTGTTTTAAGAAAAAGTTAAATTTAACTGCGGTTAATCTTAGTTAGCCCAGCTATAGGACTTATTATTAATGTGAACAGGTAGTGAAACGAGTATGCTAGAGCTAGATTTGCGCGCTTATAAATGCCCTCAGCAATTTATTCAGTTTAAATTAGGGCTGCGTGAGGCAATATCGTTAAAACAAGCAATTACCTTTAATATCTCAAGCGAGCAAAATACAGATGATATTGAACGATATTTGCAAAAAAAAATGTATTATTACAAGTTAAATAAACAACAAGCGTTGTTATTAGTGGAGCCGTTGCGTGTTTGAATATGTAAAAGCATGGTATGAAAAAAAGTTTTCTGATCCTAATTCAGTAACTTTACTTTTTTTATTATTGGCACTGGTTGCCATGTTGTACTTTTTTGGCCCATTAATTGTGCCTGTGTTAGTGGCGCTGATCATTGCTTATTTGTTAGATTGGCCTGTAGTTCACTTGGAGCGATTTGGCTTAAAGCGTTTTACTGCCACTAGCATAGTCATGCTGATATTTATTGGTATTATGCTCACCTTAATATTAGTTATTGGCCCGGTGCTTTGGCAGCAGAGTAGTAACTTAGTGCAAGAAACACCGCATATGGTTGAGCAAGGTAAATCGTTTTTACTCGACCTTCCAGCTAAATATCCCAGCCTAATTAGCGCAGAGCAAGTACAGTCTATTGTGGTAACGGTAGAGACCAAAGTGCTTGAATTTGGCCAAGTGGTGCTGTCGGCATCGCTCAATTCATTAAAAGATGCTGTTGCGTGGTTAATTTATCTTATTTTAGTACCGCTACTGGTGTTTTTTATGCTGAAAGACAAAGTAGAGCTCAGTGCCAGCATTGCTAAACTGATCCCGCGCCAACGACGCTTAATTTTGCAAGTGTGGCATGAAATGAATCAGCAAATTATGAATTATATTCGGGGTAAAGTATTCGAAATTTTAATTATTGGCTCGGTGTCTTTTATTGCCTTTACGGTATTGGATTTACGTTATGCGGCGCTGTTAGGTGTGTTAGTTGGCTTTTCGGTGCTCATTCCATTTGTTGGTGCTGCGCTGGTGACTATACCTGTGGCGGCGGTGGCGCTGTTTCAGTTTGGTTTAGAAACCCAGTTTTGGACCATTTTAATTATTTACGGCATTATTCAAGCGCTTGATGGCAATGTGTTAGTCCCTTTATTGTTCTCTGAAGCGGTTGATTTAAATCCGGTGTTTATTATTGTTGCCGTACTATTTTTTGGTGGGCTGTGGGGCTTTTGGGGGGTGTTTTTTGCTATTCCATTAGCATCATTAGTAAAAGCGCTGATTAAGGCGTGGTCATCCACACATGAAGAACTCGCAGAAGAGCTCGGTAACTAAAAAGTATAGTAAACGCACTTTAATTACTAAAGATTATTATTCATTCCTTTTAAAACTATGTACTATTGGGAATAAGATATATTTTTTAGTAATAAGGTGCGTTTTTAATGTCAGAGTTTTTATTGCCAGATGAACCCAACAACCAAGTTTATCTTGATGCAAATGCGACCACACCTGTATTGCCATGTATTGCAGAGGTGGTGTGCCATGCGATGCAAATTTGTTTTGGTAATCCCTCAAGCCCCCATATAACCGGTATTCAAGCCAAACACTTGTTGGAACAAACGAGGCAAAAAGCGCGCAGCGTGATTGGTGCGCAGCAGGGCGATATATTATTTACCTCAGGTGCGACCGAAGGTATTCAAACTGCTATCGTATCAACCTTAATTAATGCCAAACAGCACACAAAATCTAAACCGGTTTTATTGTATGGAGCAACTGAGCATAAAGCGGTACCTAATACATTAAAACATTGGAATACCGTACTTGAAATTAACGCTGACATTATTGCTATTCCGGTAAATCGTGACGGTATTTTAGATTTAGACTTTATTGCTCAGCATATTGATAACGCCCTGATGATTTGCACTATGGCTGTTAATAATGAAACCGGTGTATACCAAGATTTAAGTGCTATAGAGAGGGTGATTCGTAGTCGTAATAATGATGTCACTTGGATGGTTGACTGTGTGCAGGCACTGGGTAAGCAACAGCTCAATTTAAGTGAAACAACGATTGATTATGCACCTTTTTCAGGGCATAAACTCTATGCACCTAAAGGCATCGGATTATTGTATATTCGTAAAGGTAGTCCATACACGCCGTTTATAGCTGGTGGAGGCCAAGAAAGTGGCATGCGTTCAGGTACAGAAAACCTGCCCGGTATTGCTGGGCTTAATAAGCTGTTTAGTTTGCTGCTTGATAAGCAAGACGATACTTTTAAATCAGCTGATGTACTTAATTTGTATCGCGATAAACTGCATAGCGCTTTAGTAGACACCTTTGGAAGTATTACCTTTAATCATGATTTTGCCTGCTCAGTGCCCACAACACTAAACTTTGCAGTTAATGATTTAACCAGTAAAGAAGTTATTGATTTATTTGACGCTGCAGGTATTAGAGTCAGCGGTGGCTCAGCCTGTAGTACGGGCGCAACTCAAAGCTTTGTACTTGATGCGATGGGAGTGTCACAGTGGCAAAGTGAAAATGCGATTCGTTTATCGTTTGGGCCTGCTGCCACTATGGCGCAAATAGATTTTGCATGTGAACAAATTCGCGCACTTAAAACAGTGTTACAAGCAAATTGTTTGGTTATTTCTGATAGTAGCTTAGTAGCACAAGAAGTATGTGCCTTGGGGCTTACCCAATTTAGACACCAAGGTGCTTGCAGTTGGTTGTATGTAGCTGACGATCAACAGGCAATTATTATTGACCCGATCATTGAGTTGATCCCTCGATTTGAAAAAATAGTGAATACACAAAATTTAACTATTACTGCTATTTTAAACACGCATGAGCACCAAGATCGTCACTGTGCTCTTGATTTAATGCGCAGCGCACTTAAAACAAATTTAGTTGCTGGTGAAGTTGATCAATTAGGCTGGCCTGTTAATTGTGAACAATTGCAACTAACCGAACAAGTACTTGAAAAGCTAGCGACGCCTGGACACAGCCAAGATAGCGTGAGTTATTTATTAAAGGCTAATAACGGCGATGTACAGTACTGTTTTTGTGGTGATTTAATTTTACCTGCGGGGCTTGGTAATACAGTGCTTGATGGGGGAGATGCGATGCAGATGGCAGACTCTTTGACTAAGTTAACTGCAGAGCTTAATCCGCAAAGTGTGGTGTGCTCTGGGCATGATTATCAACAGTGTTTCGCCATGAATTGGGCTGTGCAAAAGCAGCAAACACCTTTATTAAAAGCGCTTATTAAAGGTGATATCAGCCATACTGAATTTGCCATGCAAAAACAACAAGCAGACTCACAACAACACACATTAACAAATTCGCTTTGTGGTTATGTTAATGCAAAGCCTAAAGTCGAAACTTCGCAGCTTAGTTTTAATCAAGCGAAGGAAATGCTCTCACATAACAGTGTATATTTAATTGATACCCGAGAGCCTTATGAGCATGGCGCTAACAATATCAGTGGATTGCTTAATGTGCCTGAGGCTAAAACTTTAAATATTCCTTTAAGCCGAATGGCCTATGCACTCACCCAAGGGCAACTAGATAAAAACAATCAATACATATTGGTGTGTCGCAGTGGAAATCGTTCAAAAATTGCGGCGGCAAACTTAATTGAACTTGGTTATAACCGCGTTTTTAACTTATCGGGTGGTTTAGCATTGACCAGCTAATAGTTTAATAAAAGAAAAAGGCCGACATGTGTCGGTCTTTTTTTTGCCTGCTTTAATTGAATATTAATTAAATGTTCATTGTGCAGAGGGGGTGAACAGTTGTTAAATTCAATTTTTAATTTTATGATACCGGTGTCAAAAGCAAAAAATTGCGCTATTATCTGCATCAAAGCTTATAAAAATAACGCAATTTAGACCATTTAAGCTATAATGCTGGGCTTTGCTTTTTACAAAAATCGCTTGTTCAGTGTCGTAAAAAATAAAATAAAATGCTTAAAATCAATAGATTAATTAATTAGGGGATGTTTACATGGCGAGCCGTTCTGAGTTAGTAAGTTGGCAAGCACTAGAAAATAGTGCACAAAAGATGACACAAACACATCTGAAAACTTTATTTGCACAAGACGATTCTCGTTTTTCTCAATTCTCTACTCAAATTCCAGGTGTGTTGTTTGATTACTCAAAACAACGCATAGATGAAAACGTATTTGGTCAATTAATTTCATTAGCGAAAGAATGCGATCTTGAAGCATGGCGTGAGAAAATGTTTACCGGTGAAAAAATTAATATCACCGAAGACCGTGCGGTTTTACATACTGCGCTTAGAAATCGCGCTCATACACCGCTTATTGTTGACGGCGAAAATATTACAGAAGCGGTCGATAGCGAACTTGCCAAAATTAAGACCTTTGTTGAAAAAGTGCGAAGTGGTCAATGGCTAGGTTATACCGGAAAAGCGGTAAAAGATGTGGTTAGCATTGGTGTTGGTGGTTCAAACTTAGGGCCGCAAACGGCAACTGAAGCACTTAAAGCAGTGGTTGATAAGCCATTAAACGTTCACTATGTTTCAAACGCAGATGGCGTACAAATTGCGTCAGTATTAGATAAAGTAGATCCTGAAACCACGTTATTTGTAATTTCGTCAAAGACATTTACTACCTCAGAAACCATGACTAACTCAAAAACAGCGGTTGATTGGTTTTTAGACAGTGCAAAGGATGACAGCGCTATAGCAAAGCATTTTGTTGCAGTAAGCACTAATTTAGAAAAAACTGCTGCATTTGGTATTAGTGACGAAAACGTATTTACAATGTGGGATTGGGTTGGCGGTCGTTTTTCACTTTGGAGTGCCATTGGTTTACCTATTGCACTTTATGCTGGGTTTGAAGCATTTGAGGCCATTTTAGAGGGAGCGTTTGAAGTTGATGAGCACTTTAAATCGGCGCCGCTAGAACAGAATATTCCTTTAATTATGGCGCTACTCAGTGTTTGGAATACCAGCTTTTTAGGGTTTGATTCGCAAGCTATTTTGCCATACGACCAAGCCCTGCATATGTTGCCAGCATATTTGCAACAAGGTGAAATGGAAAGTAATGGTAAACATGTAACCTTTGATGGACAGACAGTGCCATACACTACCGTGCCAATCATTTGGGGTATGACAGGGATAAACGGTCAGCATGCGTTTTATCAATGTTTGCACCAAGGCAATGTAATTGTCCCTGCGGACTTTATTGGCTCTGTAAAGCCTCAGGTTAACGTAGATAAGCATCACGATATTTTATTATCGAACTTTTTTGCACAAACCGAAGCACTAATGAACGGGGTCGATGCACAGCAGATAACGGCTGATTTAACAGCCAAAGGCAAAACGCCTGCACAAATTGAAATGCTGCTAAAGCATAAAATTCACCAAGGAAACCGCCCAACAACGTCTATATTATTAGACACGATTGATGCAAAAGCGGTCGGTCGATTAATTGCACTGTATGAGCACAAGATTTTTTGTCACGGTATTATTTTACAAATATGCTCATTTGATCAGTGGGGCGTAGAACTTGGTAAAGGCTTAGCATCTAAAATTGAAGCTGAATTAACCGATGATAACGTGGTTAATGAGCACGACAGCTCAACACAAGGCTTAATGGCGTACTACAAACAATACCGTACGCAGTAACATATTCACTTATTACACAATAAGTAACCAAATACCTTTGAACGGGTAGCGCTGGAGTCCTAGGGCCTGTATTTTTGTGAGAGGAATTACAGTGTCCCTAGACCCATTTTTTATGGCGCATATAACGAACAACAATTAGTAGGCTTTGTGCTGAGGCCTACATTATCCAGATAATAAACCGCTATAACTGATTACCAATACGGTAGTGGCAGGTAGCATAAACGTAGAGAGTAACTATGCTTAATCCTTTTGATATTATAATTTTTGGGGGCGGTGGTGATCTTGCGTTACGCAAATTACTTCCTGCAATGTATCGAGCATATCAAGAAGGTAACTTACCGCAAGGCTCACGTATTTTGCCTACCGTGCGAGAACAAAGTAAATGCGATGAATACATCGATACTGCACACAAAGCATTACAAGAATTTTTAAGCGAAGGCGAATATAACGCAAAAGATTGGAAATCGTTCTCAGACTTTTTAGTACCCGTAGTGAGCAATGTCACCGAAGCGGATGATAACTGGGATGTACTGAAAAAAATTCTAGATGAAGATGACAACGATAAATCACGAGTATTTTACTTATCTCTTCCACCTGCTGTTTATGGCACCTGTTGTGAAATATTATCAACGAAAAAACTAATTACTGAGAACTCGCGTGTTGTAGTCGAAAAACCAATTGGTTACTGCGGTGAGTCAGCCGAAGTGATTAATGCGAAAATTGCACAGTACTTTAACGAAGAACAAATTTTCCGTATTGACCACTATTTAGGTAAAGAAACGGTGCAAAACTTAATGGCACTGCGTTTTTCAAATTCATTATTTGAGAACATGTGGGATGCTAAATCGATTGATAATATTCAAATTAGCTTGTCAGAAACGGTAGGGCTAGAAAGCCGTGCAGGTTTTTATGATAAAGCGGGTGCCTTACGTGACATGGTGCAAAACCACTTGTTACAGCTACTTTGTTTAGTGGCTATGGAGTCACCACATAAGTTAAATGCTAACAGCATCCGTAACGAAAAATTAAAAGTATTAGAAGCTTTACGTCCACTTGAAGGTACGGATGTAGATAATCATATTATTCGTGGTCAATACGTACCCGGTGATTTAAACGGTAAAATAGTTCCAGGTTACCTTGAAGAGCTAAACGAGGGGGCGAGTAAAACCGAAACTTTCGTGGCTATTCGTGCGCATATTGATAACTGGCGCTGGGCAGGCGTGCCTTTTTATCTGCGCACCGGCAAACGAATGGCGAAGCGCTGCGCTGAAATTGTGGTTGAATATAAAAAAGTATCGCATAACGTGTATGAAGACAGCGTAGGCAATATTGAACCAAATCGTTTGGTTATTCGTTTACAGCCTCAAGAAAGTATTCAATTAACGCTGATGTCAAAGCGTCTTGATAACTTAGATATGCAACTTGAACCTGTAACGATGAATATTGAGTTGTCACAAGCGTATAGTAATGGTTTCCATTCAGATGCTTACAAGCGTTTAATGCTTGATGCAGCGGCTAATAATCCTTCATTATTCATTCACCGCGACGAAGTTCGTCAAGCGTGGAAGTGGATTGATCCAATAATTGAACGTTGGCAAGAAAAGGGTAAACCTTCATTGTACCGAGCGGGTAGTTGGGGGCCTGAAGACGCCGATGAATTATTAGCAGAGAATAATCATGTTTGGTTTAACACCGGTGATAAGGCATAAATAATGGCAACGATAGTAGAGAAATTTTTTGACGATAAAGCCGCTTTAACTGAGGAATTATCTCAGTCATTAGAACAAGCATTACGTGATGGTATTGAGGCTGATGGCCGTGCAGTATTAATGGTTTCAGGCGGATCTTCACCTGAGCCGGCTTATAAACATTTATCTACCCTTGATTTAAACTGGGCTCATGTTGATGTTGCTATGGTTGACGAACGCTGGGTTGAGGTAAGTCACGAAAAAAGTAATGAAGCATTCATTAAGCGTACTTTGCTACAAAACCATGGGGCAGCGGCTAATTTTATTAGTATGAAAAATGCAGCAGCCACTGCAGAGCAAGGTGTTGATGAATGTGAAACGCAGTTTCAAGCATTAAAACGCCCGTTTGATGTTACTATTTTAGGTATGGGTCCAGATGGACATACTGCTTCGTTATTTCCACATGCTCAAGGGTTGGAAAACGGATTAGATTCAAACCAACTTGTGTGTGTCATTAACGCAATTGAGAGTGATGTAACAGGTAGTATTACCGAACGAATGAGCTTAACGCTAAATGCAATTTCACAGTCTAAAGTAGTTAAATTACTTATTAGTGGCGATGAAAAGCTGGCTGTGTATAAGCAAGCTTTAGCGGGTGGTAATGTTAATGATATGCCGTTACGTGCAGTTCTAAATCACCCTGAGATCAACATTGAAGTGTATTGGGCACCTTAATTTAGTCTAAACTAGGTGCTTTAAAACCCTGTTGTATTGATGGTTTAATGAAAGGTCAGTTGCTTTTGCTACTGGCCTTTTTTATTGCGACATGTTTTTGTCATTAATCAATTAATAACAAAGTGCTGTAAACATTTGAAGTTTAAATATTTCCCTTAAGCTAAGTACCTTTTTAATGCTCTTATAATTTTAAAAGTCACTAACTAAACTTATATTTATCAATAAAAACAGTAGGTTAATTTTGGTTCGGCGCGGAGTTATATAAGCCATCAATCTCATCTGCTATTCGCAATCTCTCTTATTTTAAATACATGAAGTATAAACACGTCATTATTTACATACCTAGTATAGAGAGTAATTCTTGGGCGAACTCTGCTTTTTTATGAAATAATTAATCAATTTAAAATCAATGGCTTAATAATAATTAAGTTAAATTTCATACAAAAAGAGCGGAAAAATGTAGCAAAATTGTAATTTAGCATGTATGGTTTGTTACTACTATGACAGCGCTGTCATGGCGGTTAGGCAAAATGATAAACAAAACCAATAAAATGATTCGAGGGGAATCCTGTGTTAGCTAAAAATTTTAAAAAAAGCTTATTAGCAGTAAATATCGGCTTAGTTGTGGGAGCTGGCTTTACTGGTGCTGCATTCGCAGCCGATGAAGTTAAAGTTCAAGATGATGTTGAAGTCATTGAAGTACGCGGTATACGCGCTTCAAATAAAGAAAACTTAAACGGAAAACGTTTTTCTAATGCTGTTGTTGATGTTGTAACAGCCGAAGATGTTGGTAAGTTTCCTGATGGCGATGTAGGTGAATCTCTTGGTCGTATTTCTGGTGTAAGTGTATCTCGTCAATTTGGACAGGGTCAGCAAGTATCGATACGTGGTGCTTCAGCACAACTTACACGTACATTGCTTGATGGTCATACAGTTGCGTCAACAAGTTGGTTTGACCAACAAGCCGTAGACCGCAGTTTTAACTACTCATTATTACCTTCAGAATTAGTCGGCGGCTTAGAAGTTTATAAGTCGTCACAGGCTAATCTAGTTGAAGGTGGTATTGGTGGCACTGTTATTGTTAAAACACGTAAACCTCTAGATTTAGATGCAAACACTGTATTTGCAAGTGTAAAAGCTGATTATGGTACAGTTTCTGAAGAGACAGATCCTGAACTTTCTGGCTTATACAGCTGGAAAAATAATAATGAAACATTTGGTATCTTAGCGGCGGGTTCTTTATCAGAAGTAGATTACCAACGTAACGGTATTGAATCATCAGGTGGTTGGAGTGGCGGTATGGCACCAACAACATTCCAACAAGCACGTGAACGTACAGCTTATAATGTTGCCATGCAATACCAGCCATCAGATTCGCTTGTATTAGGCCTGACTTACACTAGCTTAGAGCTAGATGCAAATAATGCTAACTCGCAAATAATTATCTTCCCAGGCGACGGCTCATGTGAGCAAACTAATGCTTCAGGTAATTGTGTCTCTCGCACAATTGACGGAAATGGCACTGCTTTTTTCCAAACATGGGCGCGTAAAGCAAGCATGAAGTCTGATACGGTTGATTTTGACTGGCAATATGATGCAGAGTCATTCACATTTAAAGGTCGCGTAGGTAAAACCAGTGCTGACAGTGACGTAACAACTGCAAACTATGGTATGTTTACTAATAACAATAGTGATCTAAATGGCTCTATGGATATGACTGGTGATGTGACTAAATTTAATTTAGCAAACCAATCTTACGATGCGAGCATTTTACCTGATACCATCAGTCCGCAAACATGGGCGCCTGAATATAATCCTGATTCAGATGAAGAAAGCTACTTAAACTTAGATTTCGAAATTCCACTTGATCTTGGTGTGGTTACTGCTATTAAAACTGGTTTAAGATATGCCGATCATAAAGTTGTTCAAGATGGTAATGCTGCTATTGTAAACCCAGATTTAGTGCCTGTGCGAAATGCATCTGCATACTACCCTGGTACAGTGACTGCGGGCGGTGGCTTTGTTATACCTGAACCTGATATGGATTTAATGATTGCTGATTCATTAGCAATGACTGAAGGTTATACTGCACGCCCACAAGCTTATGGCACCATTGAAGAAGAAAATTTAGCAATCTATGCGATGGCTGATTTTGACGCAGGTGGTATTCGCGGTAATTTAGGTGTGCGTTACATCTCAACTGATATTTCTTCAGATTACTATGACTTAAGCGATGAAGGTGTTTACGATTCTACCTTATCTACAGATAAAGCAGATTACAGTGAATTCTTGCCAAGCTTAAACGTCGTTATGGACTTAGCTGACAACGTCATTTTACGTACCTCGGCAGCACAAGTTATTTCTCGTCCTAATTACGCTGACTTATTTGCAACGCGTAACCTAGCTGGCTATACAGATAATCGCCCTTTAAATGAAGTTTTAAATACTGGTAACGTTGGTTTAAGCCCGTTTAAAGCATTCCAAGCTGATATCGGTGTTGAATGGTATTTTGATGACGATGCAATGTTAAGCGTCACTTACTTTACTAAAGAAGTAAGTTCGTTTATCTCTACACAACAACAAACGAATCAACAAATTGGTATTGATATCCCAGTTTATACAACCAACCCAGATGCAGGCGAACCACCATGTGGCGCGCAGCAATATGACTGTTGGACTGTGAGCTCTTCTACCAACGGCACAGGTGGTTCAATTGAAGGTATTGAGTTCCAAATTCAAGATTCGTTTGATAACGGCTTTGGTTATTCATTTAACTATACCTATTCAGATGCTGAGGCTCCAGCAGAGAACTACCCGGACCGTGTTGGTGTATTTTCTGATTCATCGAAAAATAGCTACAACGTAGTTGGTTTTTATGAAAATGATGATTTTTCTGCACGTTTAGCATATAACTGGCGTTCAGAGTTTATTATTCGTGAAGCACCAGGTTGGTATGGTAACCGTGAGCATCAAGCCTACGGACAGCTAGATTTCAGTGCAACGTACTCTGTAACTGACTACTTAGATGTTACTTTCGAAGGTATTAACTTAACAGAGGAAGACAGTATTCAGCTTGGTAATAATGATGCATCAACATCATTACCAAACCCTGATCTACTCAATGACTTCCCAGTGTGGAGCTTTGAAGGTGAAGCACGTTATAAACTTGGTGTAACAATGCGTTTCTAATATGCTGAGTTAATAAAAGTAATCTAGGCCCAGCATTGCTGGGCTTTTTTACGAGATTAAACATCATTGGTGATTTATGAATATAAAAAAAGTGGCAATTTTAGGTGGTGGAACAGCTGGTTGGTTAGCTGCAAACCACATTGGCAAAGAGCTGCTGAAGCGCAAAGGTGTTTCAGTGACTTTAATTGAGTCACCCGATATACCGCCAATTGGAGTAGGCGAAGGCACAGTACCCGACATAAGAAACACGCTAAAAACTTTTGGTATTCGTGAAGATGAATTTATTCGCCAATGTGATGCGACGTTTAAGCAGTCGATAAAATTTGTTAACTGGATGGATAAAAAAAAGCATGGAGAAGGTAATTTTTTTCATCATTTATTTGATGTGCCAAACCCCTACGATACTAAACATTTAACTCAACATTGGTTAAACGATAAGCAAAAATCAAAAAGTCATGCGCAGTATTTATCTTCTCAGCACGCTATTTGTGAGGCTGGTTTAGCCCCCAAAAGTATCACTAATGCCCAATATGAGGGCGAGTTAGCTTATGCGTACCATTTCAATGCAGGGAAATTTGCGCAACTGCTCTCGTGTAATGCAAAAGATAAGTTTTCGGTGTCTCACGTACATACCAATGTAACTCAAGTAAAGCTTGCTAATGATGGCACAATAGCAGCGTTAGTGACTGACAGCGAAGGTGAACTTGAATTTGACTTTTATATTGATTGTTCGGGTTTTGAATCTTTACTCATAGATAAAGCTTTAAAAGTCCCTTTCGTTGATGTGTCTGATAGCTTACTGATAAATAGCGCCTTAGTTGTGCAAGTACCTACAAAAGAAGACGATGATATTCCGCCTTATACACTTGCTACCGCTCATCAAGCTGGCTGGATTTGGGACATTGCGCTCACTAATAGGCGGGGAGTGGGCTTTGTTTATTCAAATAACCACATGACCGATGAACAAGCACATGAAAAACTGAACCGTTATCTAGGGGCAAGTAAGCAAGGTCTTAGTTATAGAAAAATCCCCATGAGAGTAGGTTATCGTGAAAAGTTTTGGCATAAAAACTGTGTCGCGCTTGGCTTAGCGCAAGGCTTTTTAGAACCATTAGAGGCAACCTCTATTTTATTAACTGATTTTTCAGCTAAGTTTTTAACCCTACGTTTTCCATCATCAACTGAGCAGCTTGAACAGTTAGAAACGCGGTTTAATCACGCTATGGGGTATGCGTGGGAACGTACTATTGATTTTATTAAATTACATTATTGTATTTCAGATAGAACAGATTCAGCTTTTTGGGTGGCCAATAAAAGTGATGACACTATTTCTGAGTCATTAAAAGAAAAGCTTAGTTTGTGGGAAGAGTTCATTCCGGTTAGAGATGACTTTTTCAGCCAGTTTGAAGTGTTTTACTTAGAAAACTTTTTATTTGTACTTTATGGAATGCATTTCAACACTAAGGCACCGCCTTGTACCAGTGCAGAACATGAACACTGTTTAGTACGTTTACAACAACGAGCTGAGATAGATCAATACTTAATAAATAAGCTACCCAATCACAGAGCGCTTTTAGATAAAATTAAACAATATGGACTGCAGTCAATCTAATGATTTGTGAAAGGTTTAAGCGCTATATTCACAAAGATCATCGTACACTTGCGAAAGAGGCTATCGAAAGACGGCCTTTTTTAGCATCCGCTAGGCAGCTTTGTTCAGAATAAATATTGGCACTGTGTAATAAGTTACCTTGGTAAATAACAAGGCGGTTAAATTTAGCATCAACTTTAAAAACCTGTTCAAATAAACTTGTGCTGCCAGATAAATAGCCTTGATGCTCATTAGGGGCTTTTTTAACCTCATTAACTATATCTGTAAGTAGTGGCTTATGTTGTTGTTTAAATTCAATAATGTTTTTAGGTATATACTTATAAATACTTGTTCCACCAAGCTCCTCTGGCGATAAGTAATGCACAAATGCGTAATCTCTTTCATCACATGAATCAATATGCGGTACTTTTTGGTCAACAATTAAATTTGCAGGTTTGCATGAAACTAATGAAAGTAAACTTTTATGAAGAATAGACTCTTGATAATTTTTATTGTCTATTTTAGGCAGTATTTCATTTTGAAAAAACGCATGTAAAACCCTTAAGTAGGGTTGTGGCATATTGTCGCGAATGCCAGGATAGAAAGAATTGTCTGAAAACATAGGATTAAAATAGGCTATGTTATGGGCAAAATTCATTACACTATTGGTATCTAAAAGAAAATCATCTACAACGAAGGCTGATAGTTTAGTGCCTGGGATCATCAACTTTTTAATTACTAAGTTTGGGTTTACAGTTAAATTTTTCATTATTTAATGTCTATTTTTGATGGGCTTATTTAAGTGAGAACTTTTTATTTAGGCACAAAATTAATATACCACCGAAGACAGCGTTGTCAAAGGGCGCTTTTTGAGCTAATTGTGTTTACGCATTTCTTCTTCAGTGGCGTTTATTGGTTATTTGTTGAAATAATAAGCGATAATGTTTTTGTTAATTATTAACGTACAAAATGACACAAAATTTTCACTTCCTTTTTGTCACCAAAACCATTAGCCTTAGGCCACTAACAGTAATAAATCAAATTAATAAATAACGGAGCAGTAACATGGCGGAGCAACAAGTACAGCCTTTACACAACGAAAAACATGCCAACACTAAAATTAAAAATGGCATCAACATCGAATTTATGAAAACTCAACACTTAGTGCCAGTGGTTGCACATGAGTTTGCGCGTATCGCCAATGAATTCCCAATGTCTTTTGTTAAAAATAACGAAACAGGTACTTTTCAAGCGGTTGCAATGTTTGGCCTAGAGCCAGGCGAAAATTTATTTATTGATGGCGACAAATGGACAGCATCATTTGCGCCTATGGCAACAACGCGTTACCCATTAGGTTTAGTAAAGCACCCAGAGCAAGATCAATTTGGTATCGTAATTGACGAAGCGAGCTCATTAGTTGGTGAAGAAGAGGGTAATGCATTATTCGAAAACGGTGAAGAAACTGATTACCTTAAGCGTCGTAAAGAAGCGTTAGTATCGTTCATTGAGTTTTCTCAAGTAACTGATGCTTTCACTAAATTCCTTGCTGATAAAGAACTACTGGTAGCACAAACGCTAACAGTTGATATTAAAGGTGAGAAAAAAGACATCAACGGTATTTACCTTATCGATGAGAAGAAACTAAATGAGCTAAGCGATGCAGACTTTCTTGAGCTTCGTAAGCGCGGTTATTTAGCACCAATCTATTCTTTCTTAACGTCCACACACCAAGTAGCACGTTTAGCACGTTTAAAAGCGCAACAAGCGTAACTTTAAACGAAATTAAAAAAGCGCCTTAGGGCGCTTTTTTTGTGCCATTAAACTCAGTTCACTTGAAAAACGCTTCATAACCATTCACATTGGTTTTAATCCTGTATTTATAAAAGAACACACAATGAAAAAATCACTATTATTAGGGCTCATTGCAACAAGTTTAATGGGGTTGAGCACGCAGGCATTGAGTGAAAACACAAATACGCCGTTTGCCATTGCGATTCATGGCGGTGCAGGCACGATTGAAAAAAGTAAATTTACGGCAGATCAAGAGCAAGCTTATCGCAATAAATTAACAGAAGCTGTTGAGGCCGGATATAAGGTACTTGAACAAGGCGGAGAAAGCCTTGATGCAGTGACTACTGCCATTGAAGTACTTGAACAATCGCCTTATTTTAATGCTGGGCGTGGTGCGGTATATACCTATGATGGTAGTCACGAATTAGATGCCTCTATAATGGATGGTCGCAATCGTCAAGCAGGCGCTGTGTCAGGTATTAAACATATCGAAAGTCCAATTAAACTTGCCCGGTTAGTAATGGAAAAATCAGTGCATGTGATGTTAAGTGGTCAAGGTGCAGAAGAGTTTGCCAAAGAGCAAGGCATTAGCCTAGTAGAGAACAATATATTTGATACTGAGCATCGTTATGAGGCTTTATTAAAAGCCAAAAAGAAACTCGAGGCGAGCAAAAATACCAGTAAAGATTATCAGGCAGCGCATAAAGCGTTACCAGTAAATTATAAAGTGGGCACGGTCGGAGCGGTGGCACTGGATAAACAAGGGAATTTAGCAGCGGGCACGTCAACTGGCGGAATGACCGCAAAACGTTTTGGTCGTATTGGCGATGCACCGGTTATTGGCGCAGGTACTTTTGCTGAAAATGCCTCATGTGCGGTTTCGGCAACTGGGCACGGCGAATATTTTATTCGTTATAATGTGGCAAGTGATATTTGTGCGCGAGTAAAGTACCAAGGTAAAACCATAGACCAAGCAGGTAATGAAGTAATAAACGAGGTGCTTAAACCGATAGGGGGCACCGGCGGTGTTATTATTATTGATACAAAAGGCAATATTAGTCTGCCGTTTAATACTTCAGGCATGTATCGTGCGAGTAAATCGAATACCCAAGCAACCTACGTAGGTATTTTTAGTGACGAATAAACACTATTAGTCACTGGCTGGTGGTTTATATAATAATCCCCTGATTGTTATATTCTTTACAGGATTAACCCCAGCCATTTAATTTGCTACAATCGGGGCTCTTTGACTAATTTTTATAAGGTATGCAGGTGGTAAACCTAGGTCAGTTATTTGGCGAGCTAAAAACGTGCTTAAAAAAAGATCAATTCAGTTTTAAAAAACGTCTTCACGGCGTTAAAAAAATCACCGACGAGGCAAAACTTACCAGTGCGCTTGAAAAAATTGCGGCTGATATTAGTCGTAGTCAAACGCTTCGAGAGCAGCGCTTAGCTGGGCTACCTAAAGTTACTTATCCTGAGCAATTACCGGTTAGTCAAAAAAAAGACACCATTAAAGAGGCCATTGCTAATAATCAAGTGGTGATCATTGCTGGTGAAACTGGCTCAGGCAAAACCACACAAATACCTAAAATGTGTTTAGAGCTAGGCCGAGGCGTTGAGGGCTATATTGGTCATACCCAACCAAGGCGTTTAGCAGCACGCAGCGTTGCCAACCGTATTGCAGAAGAAATGCAATGTGAGCTTGGTCAGCAAGTCGGTTTTAAAATTCGTTTTAGCGATCAGGTATCTAATAACAGTTACATTAAGCTGATGACAGACGGTATTTTATTAGCTGAAATACAACAAGACCGATTTTTAAATCAATACGACACCATTATTATTGATGAAGCGCATGAACGTAGCTTAAACATTGACTTTATTTTAGGTTATCTTAAAAATTTACTCCCAAAACGCCCCGATTTAAAAGTTATTATCACCTCAGCAACTATCGACCCTGAGCGCTTTTCTAAGCATTTTGATGATGCACCTATTATTGAAGTATCAGGAAGAACGTTTCCAGTTGATGTACGCTATAACCCAATTAGTGATATTCAAAAAGAAGATATGGAAGCCGAAGGCGACCAACTTCAGGGGATTTTTGATGCGGTAGATGAACTTTGCGCCGAAGGTCCTGGCGATATACTGATCTTTTTAAATGGTGAGCGAGAAATACGCGATACCGCCGATGCACTAAGCAAGCGTAATTTAAAACACACAGATGTATTACCTTTGTATTCAAGGCTATCGAACGCTGAGCAAAACCGTATTTTTGCGCCGCATTCGCGCCGCCATATTATACTCTCTACCAACGTCGCTGAAACATCGCTAACAGTACCTGGTATTCGTTATGTTATTGACCCGGGTACAGCGCGAATTAGTCGTTATAGTTATCGCACAAAAGTGCAACGTTTACCTATAGAGCCTATTTCGCAAGCCAGTGCTAATCAGCGAATGGGGCGTTGTGGACGTGTTGAAGCGGGTATTTGTATTCGTTTATATTCAGAAGATGACTTTTTATCGCGTCCTGAATTTACTGACCCTGAAATATTACGTACTAATTTAGCATCAGTTATTTTGCAAATGTTAGCCCTTGGGCTGGGTGATATGGCGCAATTTCCTTTTGTGCAAGCTCCAGATAGCCGAAATATTAATGATGGTTTAACATTGCTTGAAGAGTTACAAGCAGTAAAAGCGGCTAAGCGTCATCAAAAAACCAGCCTAACACAATCTGGGCGAGAGCTAAGTCGTTTGCCGGTTGATCCGCGTTTAGCAAAAATGGTGCTAACTGCACATAAACTGGGTGCATTGCGTGAGGTGATAGTTATTGTTGCCGCGCTTTCAATTCAAGACCCCCGCGAGCGACCACAAGAAAAACGCCAAGCCGCGAATGAAAAACATGGTCGCTTTGACGATCCAGACTCTGACTTTATTGCCTTTTTAAACCTGTGGAATTACCTAGAAGAGCAGCAAAGTGAGCTGACCAACAGCCAGTTTAGAAAGTTATGTCAAAAAGACTTTTTAGCCTATATGCGTATTCGTGAATGGCAAGACATCGTTTATCAAATCAGCACTGTGTGCAATGAAATGAAAATGAAAGCCACCACTAATGTTGCAGACAGCGAGCTTATTCACAAAGCACTTTTAAGTGGCATGCTTAGTCACATCGGTTTCAAAGACGAAAAGCAGCTATATAAAGGTGCGCGTAATAGCCAATTTCATATTTTCCCAGGCTCGGGATTATTTAAAAAGAGTCCAAAATGGATGATGTCGGCTGAGTTGGTGGAAACCAGTAAACTCTATGCTCGTATTAATGCCAAAATTGATGTGAACTGGGTAGAGCCGTTTGCTCAGCATTTAGTAAAACGCAGCTACACAGAGCCTCATTGGGAGAAAAAGCCCGGTGCAGTGATTGCCTTTGAGCAACAAACTTTGTATGGCTTATTAATTGTTAATAAGCGCCGCTGTGTGTACAGCAATATTGACCCAAAAGTAAGCCGTGAGTTGTTTATTCGCACAGCGCTGGTTGAACAAGAGCTGGGACTCAATGAAGGATTTTTACAATATAACCGCGAATTAATTGAAGATATTCAAGTGCTCGAGAACAAATCTCGTAGGCGCGATATTTTAGTTGATGAACAAACCTTATTTGAGTTTTACGAGAAAAAAATACCGAACGGTATTAATAATCGTGCTGCGTTTATTAAGTGGTATAAAACACAAAAACAGCAAGACAAACACTACCTGCACATGACGCGAGAAGAGCTCATGCAGCATGGTGCAAGTAGCATTACCGAATTTGACTATCCAGATACATGGCAACAAGATAATTTAATGTTGCCGCTTACTTATCATTTTGATCCAGGCCAAGCAGTTGATGGTGTTGCCGTGCAGATACCGGTTGCGCTATTAAACCAAGTTCAAGAAAGTGGTTTTGATTGGCATATACCGGCATTTCGTCATGAGCTAATTTGTGGGTTAATCAAGTCATTGCCAAAGTCACTTCGCCGTAACTTTGTCCCTGCGCCTAATTATGCCGATGCGGTGTTAGCGGCCATAGAGCCTCTACAAGGCTCGTTAATCGACTCACTAAGTAATCGGTTATTGCGCATGACTGGCGTGCGAGTCGACCCCGAGGCGTGGGATTTAACAGCCCTTGCTCCTCATTTAAGATTGCAGTTTGAAGTCCGTGATGAAAACGACCAACTTCTTGCCCGTGGGCTCGATTTAGCTAAGCTTAAAGCGCAGCTTCAAGGCAAAGTGACAGACACCTTATCTAAAGTGGCCGACAAAGGCATAGAAAAAACCGATTTAACCCAGTGGGATTTTGGTGAGTTACCAACATCGTATGTGAAAAAGCAAGGTCAATACGAAATTAAAGCCTACCCAGCGTTAGTGGATAAAAAATCAACGGCCGCAGTAGAGCTATTCGATAACGAAATAAAAGCGCAATTAGCGCACCAGCAAGGTTTACGTCGTTTAGTACTGTTAAACGTGCCATCACCAATTAAATACCTGCAGCAAAACCTACCAAACAAAGCTAAATTAGGATTGTACTTTAATCCTTTTGGTAAAATTGCCGATTTAATAGATGACTGCATTGCATCAGGCGTTGATAGCCTATTAGTTAAATATGGTGACATTCGTACAAGTGAGGCATTTGAAACGGTTAAAGAGCATATTCGCGGCGAGTTAGGCGATACCGTTGTGGCCATTGCTACGCAGGTTGAGCAAGTACTGAGTATTGCGCATGCACTGCATAAAAAAATGAAAGGGCGTGTAGATTTAACCATGATCACCGCTCATGGGGATATTAAGTCTCAGCTAGAGTCGCTTATTTTTAAAGGCTTTGTCAGTCAACATGGGGCAGACAAACTAGGCGATTTAATTCGTTATTTAAAAGCGATTCAAAAACGCCTAGAAAAACTACCTGTTGACCCAAATCGTGATAGATTATGTGTGTTAGAGCTTGAAAAAGTAGCGCAAGAATATAAAAAACTAACGAATAAAACACCTAAAGGAATGCCATTGCCTACTGATGTTGAGGCTATTTTTTGGATGCAGCAAGAATTACGCGTATCCTTATTTGCACAAACCTTAGGTACGCCTTATCCAATTTCAGCAAAACGTGTGTTAAATGCGATAAAAGAAATTGAATAATCTCTTTATTCTCTATTAAGCTAAGTAAGTTAACAGAGGGACTAACTTGAGAAGGAAATGACATACCTATGTCCTCATTACTAAAACACAAAGCGCGACAGTTGTTAGTGGTTGATGACGAGTATTTCAATTTTGAAATACTCAAAGCAGGGTTAGCATCAACATTTGATTTGAGCTATGCTGACTCAGGTAAAAGTTGTTTAGCATCTGCGATTGCAAATCCGCCCGATATTATTTTGCTTGATGTGTGTATGCCAGGACTCGACGGTTATGATACGTGTCGCATACTTAAACACACGCCAGAGACAAAAAACATTCCGGTGGTCATGATATCTGGACTTGAGTCGGAGCTTGAGCAACAAGCAGGCTTTGACGCAGGGTGTGATGCTTACGTTGTAAAACCTTTTTCTATCGCTGTACTACGAGAAAAAATTAATAATATTGTGTAGAGGGAATTATGTTTACTGAAGATAAGCGAAACTATAGACGTATGCAGGTTAACACGCCAGCGAAGTTAACCTCAATAGAGCCTGTTGCTGGGCTCAGTTACACTGGCACATGCCTTGATTTAAGTGCAACGGGTCTTTCATTACAACTCGATGATTTGTTAGAGCTTAACTCAATTTTATCGGTTGATATTGCATCAACACATCCGAGCATTGCACCGTTAAAAGCCACCGTTAAGGTAATACGTGCCAGCACAGAAGAGGATGGCACGATAACCGCAGGGCTTGAAATTGTAGAGTTTAACTAACTACTTAATTAGTTTTTAGTAAACCTTACAAATAAGCCCTTTAAGGTAAAAGCCTTCAGGATAGCTGCCTGCAATGGGGTGGTCAGCTGCTTGATTTAAGCGCTCCATGATCAGTAAATCCTTACCTGCATCAAGGGCTGCATCTGCGACTACTTTTTGAAACAAGTTTTGTTCCATTAAACCAGAGCATGAGAATGTTAGCAAAGTGCCGCCGGGCTTTAATATTTGCATCGCAATCATATTTATGTCCTTGTAACCGCGACACGCCCCAGTTAACTGCGCCTTGTTATCGGCAAATTTAGGCGGGTCCATAACGATCGTATCAAACATCACCCCGTCTTCACGGTATTGGCGTAATAATTTAAAGACATCTTGTTTTACAAAGTCGACTTTATTTAAATCAAGGTTGTTATGCTCAACATTACGCTTTGCTGTATCAAGTGCTGGTTGTGAAACATCAACATTGGTTACATGTTTACAGCCACCGCGCAGGGCATAAAGAGAAAACGTTCCCGTATAACTAAAGCAATTTAATACGGTTTTGTCTTTTGAAAAACGCTCCAGTGCAGCACGGCTATCTCGTTGATCTAAATAAAAGCCAGTTTTATGGCCTTCTAGAATATCAACTTCAATTTTTAAACCATTTTCTTCAATTATGACAGGTCCAGTGGGTTCACTCCCCCAAAGTACGCCCTTAATAGGCTCTAGCCCTTCTTTGGTTCGAACATCTACATCTGAGCGCTCATAAATAGTAGAGCCTGGGAAAATAGCCATTAAAGCACCAACAATCTCACCTTTATGACGTTCTGCGCCTGCGCTTAGTAATTGACACACAATTACATTATCAAACTTATCTATGGTAATACCGGGTAAGTAGTCTGATTCTGCTGCACATAACCTAAAGCCGGTAAGTCCACCTTCTTCAATTGCATGGCTGCGAGCTTCTAAAGCACGGCGAAGACGACGCTCAAAGAAATGTTGATCAATCACTTCTTTTTCGTCAAAGCTCCAAACACGAGCACGTATTTGTGAATGAGGACTGTAAGCTGCGGTGGCTAAAAATTTACCCTCACTGTCGTGTATGGTTACCGTGTCACCTAATCCAGGTTTACCTTTAATTTTTTTGATGGCTTTAGAAAATAACCAAGGGTGTTTTCTTTTTAATGATTTATCGCGACCAGCTTGCAGGTAAACGGCAGATGACATAAGGCTTCTCTGTAGTAATAAATAAGCGCTGTATTTTAGTCAAGGCTCGCGCAACATACAATGAATGTTTTGCAAGGGGCTTATAAATCGCGGTAAAGTAGCCATTATTAACTCGTTTAAATAGATTTTTGGAAATTCGGTGGACAATTCAGCTCTTAGCCCCTCATTACATCAACTTAATCAGCAATGCAGAGACTTTATTACATCCTTAGTACATGCGGATGTTGCCCATGATATTACCCATATTGAACGGGTAGTGCGTGTTGCTGTGCAGCTATGTATAGCAGAGCAGGCTGATATGGCGATTGTATTGCCTGCAGCTTGGTTGCATGATTGTGTCGCGGTGGCTAAAAATCATCCAGATAGAGCAAGGGCATCAACAATGGCCGCGGATAAAGCGATTAACTTTTTAGCGTCTATTGGCTATGATGACGCGATATTTGATGATATTCACCATGCCATTGCCGCACATAGTTTTAGCGCCAATATTGCTATTAAAACGGTTGAAGCACAGATTGTACAAGATGCTGACAGAATGGATGCCTTGGGTGCTATTGGCGTAAGCCGTTGTATGAAAGTAGGCGGCTCTATTAGTCGATTATTATACAACCCCGATGATCCATTTTGTTTAAACCGAGAAGCAGACGATAAAAAGTACACCCTAGATCATTTTTTTATTAAATTACTGCATATTGCCCAGAGTATGAATACTCCTTCTGCAAAAGCCGAAGCACAAAGACGCACTGCATATATGCACGACTTTTTAGCTCAGCTTAAATCTGAAATTGGTGAACAACGCGATGACACCTAAACTTTCGGGAATTGATCATTGTCATTTAAATGTTCAAAGCCTCAACCAAGCTATTGAGTGGTATGAAAAGGTGCTTGGTTTTACCGTAGTAGAGGAGTTAGCCTTTTGGAATGAAGAGGGAAAAGGTCCTTTAACACTCGAAGATGAAAACGCCACTACACGATTGGCTTTATTTGAAGGCGATGGGCGTAGTAAAGGAATCGCTTTTGCTGCAACAGGGGAGCAATTTGTTATTTGGCTCAAGCATCTTGAGCAGCATCAAGTGAAAACCATATTGGCTGATCATGGCGTGACATTTTCAATGTATTTTAAAGATATTAGTGGCAATAGCCATGAGATCACGTCCCATGACTATCGTATTATAAAACAGCATTTTCCGGCTGTAGCTTTAGGCTCTCACAATGCCAAAAGAAGCTAGGGTCAGTTGCACTTTGCGCAGTAATATTTGCTCAAATAAGGGGAGATTTAATCGCGCTCTTGATGGGCCTTTTTTATCGCTAGAACAGCGTCTATCTGACCAATAAAAAGCTCAACTAGATGTGGGTCAAAATGTTTTCCCGCTTGGTGCTGCATATGTTCTATTGTTTGCTCAATGCTCCAAGGCTCTTTATAAGGACGTTTTGATGTGAGTGCATCAAATACATCAGCAATCGCCACAATCCGTCCCTCAATCGAAATTTCTTCGCCTTTCAATCCATTAGGATAGCCTGTGCCATCCCATTTCTCATGATGTTCAATTGCCAGTACGTGGGCAAGTTGCAACAAAGGGGAGGGTGAGTTGGCCAATATTTTAGCTCCTATAGCAGCATGCTCTTTCATGTGTGCAAATTCGTCTGGAGTTAATTTTCCTGGTTTTAATAATATTGAATCAGGAATGCCTATTTTTCCGACATCGTGCATTGGTGCAGCTTGGCGCAATAACTCAGCGTGTTGCTCATTCATTCCTAGCGCTAAAGCAAGTATCTTGCTGTATTGACTCATTCGAGCAATATGTTCACCCGTATCGGTATCTTTGTACTCTGCAGCGCGCCCCAATCGTTCTACTAAGTCTACATGTGCTTGTTTTAGCTGCTCGGCTTGTACTAAAGAAAGATGTGTTTTTACCCTTGCCTTTACAATAGCAGGACTAATAGGTTTGGTTATGTAATCAACTGCACCTAAAGAAAAACCTTCCGATTCATCTTGCTCTTGTGTAAGTGCGGTAACAAAAATAACTGGAATATGTGCGGTTGTAGGATTAGCTTTTAAAATTTTACACACTTCAAAGCCATTCATATCTGGCATCATAATATCAAGTAAAATGAGGTTCGGTGGATCGTTTTCAATTAATTGCAGTGCTAATGGCCCCGATTTAGCGAACGACAAACGGTAGTTACTCGCTAAAACCTCGCGCATTACTTTTAAATTCGCAGGTTCATCATCGACGATTAATATTCGCGCCTGATTTATAGATTGAGCCATCGTCGTCCTCAGAAGAGCTAATTATTAAGTGTGGTTAATAATGCATTGAGCTCTATTTTTGCATTATCAAATTCAAATTCATTAAACTGTTCACAAATGCTTAAAATAGCATTTTTATGCTGTTCTGGTGTTATTTTCTCAATATAACTTAATAACGTATCGTCCAACTCTGCTCGTTTAGCTTGGCTAAGTAAAAGCGTTAATTGGTGAATAAATTCAGCATTTGACACGGTTACTTTTTGTAATTTATTCTCTTTAGGAGCAAAATGTAAATGTGATAATTCATCTGCTAGCTGTTGCCACTCTTGTTGGCATTGTAATATGCATTGGGCATAAGAAGCTATATCACGCTGCTTTTCAGCTTGAGCAACTAAGTCAGACAAATTATTAAGCGCTAAGTTACCTGCAAGACCTTTTAAATTATGTAGAATTTGAGCATGGTGTTTATCGTTTAGCTTATTGGTCGCTAAGGTTTGCATGCTATTTTGATGCTGAGCTAAAAAGAGCGCGACTTCTTTGAGGTGCTTTTCTTTACTGCCCCACATTTTCTCACCTTTAGCTAAATCTATACGGAGTTTTGAGTCAATCGGATCTGCAGTTTCTAACCGGCTTATAGCAAGCTCAAGCACTCTTGCTATTTCGTAGTTGAGCTGGTTTATGTCAACGGGTTTAGTTGTAAATCCATTCATACCCGCTTGTTTGGCTGTTAGCTTGTCTTGCTGTAGCACACTGGCTGTTAAAGCAATTATTGGGGTTTGCTCTAGTTGCTTTTGCTGCTCTAAAGAGCGAATTGATGCCGTAGCACTGATCCCATCGCATTTAGGCATATGAATATCCATTAAAATAATATCAAAGCGATGTTGATTAAATATTTCAATGGCCTCAAAGCCATTATTAGCCTTTCTTACCTGATGTCCAGCTTGTGAGAGCATAATGGTGAGTAGCTCAATATTTTGTTCAATGTCATCGACCACTAAGATTTTTAATGGTGGTAAATTAAATACGTTTTTACTAATGGTCTGTACCTGACTTTTCTCGCCTTTTTCAAGCGCGACAGTAAAGCAAAAGCAGCTACCTTGGCCAAGGGTACTTTGTGCATATATATGGCCACCCATTAACTCAACCAGCTGTTTACTAATCGTTGTTCCAAGCCCTGTGCCACCAAATCGGCGAGTTGTGGTGCCGTCTGCTTGCTCAAAAGGTTTAAAGATAGCCTCAAGACGATCTTTTTCAATACCTATACCTGTGTCTTGTACTTCAAATAAAATAGGATGATTGGGGTTATGAGTAACCGACAAAGTAACATGGCCTCGTTCGGTAAACTTTATCGCATTGCCGATTAAATTGGTTAGCACTTGGCGTAAACGCGTATCGTCACCCAAATAAAATGGATTCACATTGTCAGCTATTTTTAAATTGAGTTTTAGGTCTTTACGTTTTGCATCCAGCCAAAATGTAGACACAATATTGTCGAGTAATTCTTGCAAGTTAAAATGTACATTTTGAATTTCGAGTTTGCCTTTTTCTAACTTTGCTGAGTCGAGGATATCGTTAAGTAAGTGCAACAAAGAACGCGCGGCGTTATTAACAGTAATTATTTGCTTCTGTTGATCTTTATTAAGCGGGCTATCTATCAAGATATCACTAAAGCCAATAATTGCATTCATGGGGGTACGTATCTCATGACTCATATTTGCCATAAAAGACTGTTTAGCTTGCGCGGCTACTTCAGCCTCGTATTTAGCTTGTTTTAAGCTTTGCTCATATTCATAGCGTTTGGTTATATCAACCAAAACGCCATCAACCCAGCGGGCATCATTTTTAGAGCCTGTGACAATACTTGCTTGATCCAGTACCCAAATAATATTGCCGTTGCGATGGCGAATGCGGTATTCAATTGAGTATTGACTGGTTGATGCAACCGCTTGATCAATGGCTAAAGAAATAGCCGCTTCATCTTCTTTAACAATCAGCTCGGCAAAGGTAATACGCTGCTCAGTAAACTCTTCAGCGCGATAACCAGTTAGTTCATAGACGCTTGGGCTTATAAACAACATACTCCAGTGTTCATCTAACAAGCAGCGAAATACAACACCGGGCATATTGTTCATCAAGGTACGATATTGTCGCTCTTTTTCAATTAAGCTTTGTTGTAATGCTTTTTGTTCAGTTAAATCGGTAATAAAGCCAACAAATAGTGTTTCAGTTTGCAATTGCTTTACTTCACCAATCCCTAGTCGAATTGGAAATTGATGACCATTTTTATGTTTTGCCCACACATCACGATTAACGCCAATCACACGCTTTACTTCATGGTTTGTGGTGTTTTTTAAAAAAGCATCGTGTTGATTAGCAATATCATCAGCCATCAATATTTTTACATTTAGGCCAATGACCTCATTATCTTTCCAGCCAAAAATCGTTTCTGCGGCCTTATTAAAGCTTAAAATGGTACCTTTAATATTGATAGTGACGATGCCATCAATAGCAGTTGATAAAATAGCATCAAGGCGAGACTCTTCAGCAGATTTTTTCCCTAACAGCATTCTGTAGCGGATCATGCCATTGATGATCACAACCACCGCTGTTAATAAAAGCGTGGCGAACGACACACTAATAGCAATAAAGGTTAAGTGCGATTGATTTGTTTGCTCGTTAATTATCGGAGTGGTTGCAATAAATCGCGCAGCGGCCATGCCCATATAGTGCATGCCAGCCACGGCAAGCCCCAGAATAAGCGCACAAATAATACGATTATGCACCGGCGTTAATTTTTTAAAGTGTGCAGGTAAATGAAAACGTACATAGAGGCTGATGAAAGAGAGCAGCACTGCTACAACAATTGAAGCGCTAAACCACATTGGATCATAACGAAGTAATGGACTTAATTGCATTGCTGCCATACCACTGTAATGCATGGTGCCAACACCCGCGCCAAATAAAAGTGAGCTTAGAATTAAATTGATAATACGAGGGTGGGTGCTATATGTTTTCAAACAAGAAAAAGCAATGGTACACGCCAGTAAAGCCGGTATAAACGACACAAAAGTGAGTGTGGGATCGTATTCAATTGTAGTGCACAAAGAAAATGCGAGCATAGCAATAAAATGCATACTCCATACCCCCCCAGCAAGCACTAAAGCTGCAGTTACATTGGCCAGCTTACGATAAGACTTAAAGTGAGTATTATTTGCTAAATCGATCACGTGCAGGGAAAAGTAGGCTGCAAAAATTGCGGTGAGTATAGATAGTGTCACTAAACTTGGGTCGTATACACCATTAATAATTAGACTTGGATCTGGTTGGTTTATAAAAAAATTAGATAGCATCAATCATTCACATAATAACTCTTAAACCCAGTCTAATATAAACGCAACAATAATCACAAGGTATTGAGCTCTAAGTTACAACAGCAACGTAAGTGTTTTAAGCTCTAAACTTACTATTCATTGAGAATTACTACATGCATTGGTATTAAAATGGCATTTAGTAGGGATTATTTATAGATCAGCCGTTATGGTACAAGGTAAAATAAAGCCCAGTGTTTAATTATAACTAGGCAGCATTCATTGTTGGATTACACTTTAAAGCGAAGTAAACGAAGAAAAACAGTAGCGATTAAAGTCGCACAACGAGAACTTACGGTGTATGCGCCCCATTTTGTAACGAAAACACAAATTAATGAATGGCTGTTGAGTAAACAGGGCTGGATTGATGCTCAGTTACATAAGCAACAAATTCAAGGTGATACACGACAGTTTCCACTCAAAACCCATAGCATTAAACTATTTAATGAAGCTGTAAATGTGCAATTTGAAAATGCAGCACGCACTCAATGGCAGCAGCACAATGAAAGCCAAACGCTGTTACTGAGTATTTCTTCACGTGTGAAGCATCGAACGCAAATGTATCAAGGTTTGCTAGAGCAATTTTTGCATGAGAAGTTAGAAAGTTATATTGAAATGCGAGTTAACGACTATTGTCAGCTGATGGGTGAAAAGCTACCGAGTAATATTCGTATTCAATTGTATAAGCGTCGCTGGGGCAGTTGTAACCGCAGGCGTGAACTGACCTTCAACTTGCACTTGGCAAGCGCACCTACATGGATAATTGACTACGTGATTGTGCATGAGTTAGCGCATTTAAAGTATTTAAATCACAGTGCACAATTTTGGCATCGTGTAGGATTATTTTATTCAGAACACAAAAAAGCAAGTGCTTGGTTAAATAAGCATGGCATGAGTTTACAATGGGTTTTTGAATAACTAGAACATAAAACGAGGTAGTAAAGAGAAGTGGTGGAGGGAGCTGGATTCGAACCAGCGAAGGCTGAGCCGTCAGATTTACAGTCTGATCCCTTTGGCCGCTCGGGAACCCCTCCA